>NZ_VUNS01000019.1 GCF_009695545.1 Victivallis lenta
AGCTCTGCGGCAGCGTTCCTGTGGTGACGAACATCCGCGAGCAGCCGGTTCCGGTCTGGCTCGACTATGACAAACTGACGCGGGATATTCTCTCGTTTTTGTGGGACAGGGGGCACCGGCGGATCGGCTACATCACTTCTCCGGTCCGGATGTACGACCGGGCGGATACGACGGTCGGCGTCATGAAGACGTTTTTCGGCGAACGCGGCGCGGAGTTCGGGCCGGGCTGGGTTTTCGAGGGAGAGGACTCCATTGAAAGCGGCATTTCCGGCGCGGAGCGGATTATGAAGGACGGCGGAGTCACCGCCATCTTCACAGGGAACGACCAGATGGCGTTCGGCGTCTACCGCTGGGCTTACCGGAACGGCGTGAAGATTCCGGACGAACTCTCCGTGGTCGGCTTCGACGATGTGCCGCAGGCGGCGACGATCATTCCGCCGCTGACCACGGTCCGCTTTCCGGTGGAGGAGATCGTCAGGCACACGGTCGAGCTGCTGGTGACGAAACTGAACCGGAGACCGCTGACCCCGGGCCGGATGACGCCCGAGATGCCGCTCGTGATCCGCGACTCCGTCGCCGACCGGACGCAAGAGGCGTATAATGCTCAGTATGTGAAGTTGCACGGGACTGCCATAGAATACTCAAGCTGCTTATCTGCAATGCACTGCATTGCCGCCTGATATTTTCTGCCGCCGCCGGCGTTCGCCGCGGCCGTATGACCGTTGTTTCCATTTTCCTGACCGTTAGACATCGTTATCTTCCTTTCTTTGCAGCTGTTGGCTCTGCTATTCATATTTCCGAACCGTCACTTCACATACTGAGCATTATGCGCAAACGGAGGAAAAGACGGATGAAAAAGAGTCCATTTACCCTGATCGAACTGCTGGTTGTGATTGCGATCATCGCCATTCTGGCATCGATGCTGCTGCCGGCATTGAGCCAGGCGCGCGAGCGAGGCAAGACGACGGCGTGTCTGAACCAGCTCAAGCAAGTCGGGCTCGGCATCGGCATGTACGCGAATGACAATGCCGATCAGATTCCGAGCAAGTGGGAGGGGGATATGCGGGCGGTCAGCAACTGGAAAACCCGCTGCGGCCTCGGCTTGCTGACGCCGTCCTATCTGCCGATGCAGGGCAAGGTTACCGGCGCCGATGTCGTCAAGGGGGCCGGTTACGGCAGATCGCGCCTCATGCACTGCCCGTCGAATCTGAACAGCTTCGTGAAAACCGTCAATTTCAGCGATTACAATTACCGTTATTACGACGGTTACGGGAAGATTTCGAAACAGACCGGCCTGCACCCGGATTTCAAGATCCGCTGGAGCGCGGTCATGATGGTTCAGGATGAAGTCGGCGCCTTCAATCAGGCCTATCATGCCGGAAAGACCAATCAGCTCTACTACGGCGGTCACGCCGGAACCATTGCGTCCAGCCGCTATTTCGGCAAGACCTGGCAGTGGAAGTATATGAACGAGGAATTTTGAGGATGATCCCGCTACGGAGGAAAGGCAAATGAGAAAACATTTTACCCTGATCGAACTGCTCGTCGTTATTGCAATCATTACGATTCTTGCTGCGATGTTGCTTCCGGCGTTGAATCAGGCGCGCGAAAGAGGAAAGGCGGCTTCCTGTGTCAGCAACTTAAAGCAGACTGGAATTGCTCTTAACATGTACTCGAATGACAATCGGGATTTTCATCCGTATTTTTATGGACAGGAAAGCCATAACCGTTTGATTGTGAGTGACTGGAAAAAGCGTGTCGGGCTCGGGTTGCTGGCTCCGGACTATTTGCCGACTTTCGGCAGCCCGAACAGCGGAGAAATCCAAAATGGAGCCGGGAACGGCCGTCCTAAAACGATCAGATGCCCGGGAAATGGAGACGGTTTCAGGCAGAATGCGAATTTCGGCGATTACCAATATATGCTCAGCCCGAGTTATTTGACGAAAAAGTCGACAACCGGATACAGCACGATGTACGGAACCGATTGGAACCGTGTTCCGCTTGTCCGGGATCAGACCGATTCGTCATCCGGGGCTTATTCGCGTGCTGTTCATCTGGGCTCTACGAATGCGGTCATGTACGATGGGCATGTCGGAAGCATTAAACTGCACCAGTACTTCATGAAGGGATTCAAGGACGTGGTGGAAAAGCGTTAAATCTTTAATAATGATAGTTTGAGGTAATAAAAGCATGAGATTTTACAGGAAACTGTTCTGCATGATCGGGCTTGGCTGCCTGATTGCCGCATCCGCCTCCGCCGGCTGGAAAGAGGAGCGGGATTTTGCGGAAAAGATGAAAAAGGAGTGCGAGCGCTCGCCGCGTCAGACTCCATACCGGGTAAATGGAGAAACCATTCCGGTTGAGCCGGAGTTCTGTATCAATATCCATCATCTCGACGATAAGGTCGCCGCGAATTTGAAAAAAGCCGGAATCAAAACCGTCCGGCATACAATTTACTGGTATGCTGTTGAGAAAACGAAAACTCCGGGCGTTTATGACAGGAATGAATTGGAAAAGCTCGACAAACGGTTTGCGGATTACAAGAAGTTCGGCCTCGAACCGCTGGTGATCGTCCACGGTAACGCGCCCGGCACGGGTTTTGCGAATCGGCAGGAGTCCTACGAACGGTTCGGGAAGTTCATGGCAATGCTCGCAAAGCGTTACCCGGACGTGAGATATTTCCAGTTGTGGAACGAGATGGATGTCGCGTTCACGGATCTTTTCGGAAAAAATGCAAAGCTTCCGATGGAGGAGCGCGCGAAGTGTTACGTCGAAATGCTGAAGGTCGTTACGCCGATGATCAGGGCCGCGAATCCGAAAGCGGTCGTTGTGACGGGCGGCATGGTCGACAGCGACGAATTTCCGCACGGGCTTTACAAACACGGCGGCCGGGAGTATTTCGACGTGCTCGCGCTTCACACCTACGGCATGCCGCTTTCGTGGTCGTTCATCGGGCGCGGGGCGCGGGTGCGGAAGATCATGGACGAAAACGGCGACGCGGCAAAGCCGCTCTGGAACACCGAGTTCGGTGCAAGCGGCGAGGGAATCGCCCAGGCATGGGGCATCCCGAAGGAGGATCCGGTCAAGTCGTTTGATGAACGTCAGTGCGATATGCTGACCGGATGTATGGAGTTCAACAAAAAGGCGAAAATTTACAGCAAATATTTCGTCTATGCCTACCATGCGGGTTCGGAGGCGTCGAAGGCGATGAAGGAAAAACTGGAGAAACAGGTTCCCGGCATCAATTTCAATGATATCACTTTCAGTCTGGTGAAAAAGGACGGAACTCCGAAAAAGTTCATGCAGCGGTTGATCGATGATCAGTCGCGCAAAAAAAAAATAACGCAGGAAGCGGGACGCGCCAAAAGCGTTGATGGACGTCTCTATTTTCGCAACCGCCCGTTTTTCCCGCTCGGGCTGGTGTTCGGGCGGACCGATGCGGAGATGCAAAAGGCGAAGGCGTCCGGCTTCAACAGCATCCATCAGGAGTACAGCCTCCGCGATGTGCTGCCGGAAGGGCCGGACAGGATCGATCCGGCCGGCGTGCGGCGCATCCGCGATCTGCACGAGACCGCCCGGCGGAACGGCATGGTGCTGTTTCCGCTGCTGACCGGACACTACATACCGGGCTGGCTGGGCAAAACGGCGGGACCGGCTCCCGCCGACATCAACGGTGCTCCGGTCGGTCTCTGGTTCCGGCACAGTCTGCATCACCCGGCCTACCGGAATGCGCTGGAAACCTTCTGGCGAACCGTGGCTCGGGAGGTCGGCGACGACCCGAATGCCGCGCTCTTCGTAAGCTGGAACGAACCGGCCTACGGGCTCGATGCGACACCGGCCGCCTTGAACGCCTACCGGAACGCGATGAAACGGCAGCACGGCTCGATCGACGCATTCAATAAGGCGATGGGAACGCAATTCGCCGCATTTGAAACGATCGTTCCGCCCGCCGCGCCGGATGAAAACCGGAAATTTTTCTACTGCTGGTTCCGCTATAACCAGCAGGCGTTTGCGGATTTTTTCGCCTGGCAGCGTTCGATCCTGCTGGCCGAGGCCCCGGAAATGAAGCTCTCCGGCAAGCACCCGGTGACGGCATTGCTCGGCGACGCGCTTCAGGTCAACCATATACCGCTGCAGGCCGCGGCACAGGATATCTACGGCTGCGACGCCTACAACGGCTCTCTGCTCCATTATCGCGACGCGATGGAGGCGGCCCGGTCGCTCTCCGGCGGCGGTCCGGTCATTTCGTACGAAACGCATGCACAGAAGGGGATTCCGCCGGTGAAGCCGGACCACGCCGCGTTGCAGATGTTCGTGCAGATCCTCGGCGGCTGCCGCGGGATTTTCTTCTTCTGCAACGGCGAACAGCCGCAGTTCGGCTTCTACTCCGACAAAGCCACGCCGCCGCCGGTGCGGGAGAAGCTTGAAAAACTGTTCCGGCTCATCGATGCGAACCAGACGATTTTTTCGCTGCCGCGCGCGAAGGCGCAGATCGCGGTGCTGCTCTCCGACACGGCGAATCTGCACTACGGCAGCGACCCGGAGCCGCCGAGGCGGGACGAATATGCGAAACGGGTCTCTCAAACCTATGATCTTCTTCGCAATCAGCATTTTGCCGTCGACTTCATCACGGAGTCGCAACTGGCGGGGAAGCTTGGTGATTACCGCCTTCTCGTCGTCCCCTCCCGCTCGATCCTGACTGATGCCGAGTTGGAACTCCTGGCCTCCTATCTGAAAAACGGCGGAAAACTGCTGGCGTTCGGCAAGGCGTTCGACCGCAACGAGTTTTTTGAACCGCGCGGCCTTCCGCCGCTGCTCGGCATCGACAGGCGCGAGCCTGCGCCGTGGAATCGCGGCCAGATGCGGCTGGTGGAGGTCGATCCGGCTCTGGCCGAACAGTTTCCGACCGAGATTATCGTGCAGGAACCCGAACGTGTGAATCCGCTGCCGATGGAACAGGCGATTCCGGGCTACATTCCCGAAAGCCGGCTGGATGCGCATCGGACGCTGGCCGCAAATCAGGACGCCTACCCGTCGATCGTCATGTCGAACGACGGACGGGTGGTCTACTGCGCGTTCGATTCGCTCTACTCGACCGAGCTTTCGCAATTGATCGGGGGAATTGTCGAGCGGAGTCTCGGAATCCCGCGCGAAATGCGGATCACGCGCCCCGGCAGTCCGGACGAGGCGGTCGAGCTGCTGGGCGCCGTGAACCGATGCGGAGACGAGACGGCGCTCCTTTTTGCAAACTCCGGCGCGCGGCCGGGCCGATGGGAGATCGCCGTCCCCGGAGTTCCGGACGGAACGTGGCGCGAACTTTCCTCCGGAGAGGCGGTTCCGGTGAAAGAGGGGCGTTTCTCTCTTTCGCTGCCGCCGTACGGCTACGCGGTGCTGACGCCGGCGCGCTGAGTCGCATTTGCATTCCGCTTCCTCCCGGTGTATGTTGTTGAGCAATCAACCATATCATACATCCGGAGGAATGATGTTTCCGTACAGAACGCGCATCCTGCAACTGCTGGTCTATGCGGCCGCGATCGGCTGGGGAGTCGCCATTCTGGGCACGTTGCTGCCGTGGAACGTCATGGAGTTCCTGCTTCAGGGGTTGGGCAAGGAGATGACGGAGGAAGGGCCGATGGTCCGTTACTGGTTCCGCATGGCGTCCGGCGGCTGGAGCATCATCGGCTTCCTCTTTCTCTGCTGTGCCGTCCGTCCGCGCCGATATGCCGTTCTGCTTCCGCTGCTCGCCTGGGGAGCATTGTTTGAAGGAATGGTTCTCCTGATTCACGGCCTCGCACTGTCGCTGCCGCCGTTTCCGTTTTTCGGCGATGTCGCCTTCTGCTTCGTCACCGGTGCCGGAATCCTGATTTGCAGACAGAAAAAAGCCGCCCCGCAATGAGGCGGCCCGGAATGCGGCATCCGTCAGAAGTTGAAGATGTCGTCAGACAGAAGTTCATTAGTTGAACTATCTTTAAAATAGGGGCTGCTGTCTTTTTCAAAATAGAGGCTACTGTTATTTAAGTTGCCGCTTGTCAGAGGAACCCCCTTGCCTTGCTTCGCAAGCACGCCGATATATCCATCCGGTCCCGCGGAATAGAGATCATAACCTGTTTTATTGAATTTCCCCGGATAGGCATAGAAAATCGGGTTGCCCCAGCTGTCTTCCAGTTTATCATTGGAATTGATGCTCTCTTTCAGGGTTTCGGCATCAATCTGACTCAGGAATTCTTTCAGGTAGTCTTTTTCCGCCTGAGAACCGGAGGAGTCGAATGTCCGACCGCCGAATTCAAGTTTCTTGATCAACCCTGAGGTACTATCCACAGTTACTGTTATTTCATTGAATTCAGCTTGAGTAGTACTTGGGGGAATGATGCCGAACTTCGTATTGCAGGATTCCAGCGCGGCGTTGAGGCGGGAGAAGAGGGCGCGGGTGGCGCTCTCTTTGGCCGAGTTCATCGCGTAACTGTACATGCCGAACCCGATCGCCGTCAGAACGCCGATCAGAAACACCACGACCAGGACTTCGGTCAGGGTAAAACGCTTTTTCATTGAAGTTCCTTTCTTTTCCGGGTTGAAACCGCTTCCACTATGGAATATAATATGGCTGATTCGTATTTTCAAAAGATTTGCCGGGAAAATTCATGAATATTGATGGAAAAACCGTTCTCGTCACCGGCGGCGCGCGCCGGGTCGGGGCGGAGCTGGTCCGCGCCTTCGCCGCGGCGGGAGCCGATATCCGGCTTCACGTCCGGCGGTCGCGCGACGAAGCCGGGGAGCTGGCGGCGGCGCTGCCGGCGCCGGAGCGGTGCCGGATTCTGACGGCCGACCTCGCCGTTCCGGGGGAGGCTGCGAAACTGTTCGAAGCCTGCGGGCCGGTCGATATCCTCGTCAACAACGCCTCGATGTTCGAGCCGGGCGAGCTGGCTGCCGGGCCGGAAGCGCGCGACCGGGAGCATTTCGAGGTGAATTTCTGGAGCCCGCTCGCCCTGATGCGCGCTTTTGCGGCGCAGCAGCTTCGGGAGGGAGCGGTCGTCAACCTGCTCGATCAGGAGGTCGTGCACGGTTCGGCGCGGGGAGGAGCTTACGCGCTGTCGCGCCGCGCGCTGGCCGATGCGACGCTCGAATTCGCGCGAGAACTCGGCCCCCGGAATCTGCGCTTCAACGCGGTTGCGCCCGGTCCCGTCCTGCCCCCTGCGTGGCTGCCGGGCGGAAAGATGGAGAAAACGCTTCCGACGCTGCCGTTGCGCCGGAAGGTCGGGCTGGCCGATCTTGCCGAAGCGGTTCTGTTCCTCTGCCGCAACGATTCAATCACCGGAGAGATTCTCTGTGTCGACTGCGGCCAGCATCTGTGACCATTCGACCGGATTTCATGCATCGGAGGCGCTTTGCCGGTAAGCGGTGGGAGAGAGTCCGGTGCGGCGGCGGAACATGCGTGAAAACTGCAATGCATCCGGGTAGCCGCAGCGTTCGCCGATCTCCTTGACCGACAGATTCCGGTCGTGCAGCAGATGCCGCGCGAGTTCGATCCGGCTGTCGAGCTGGCAGCGGATCGGGGAGACTCCGAAGTGACGGCGGAAATTCGCGGCGAAGGCCGGTACGGAACGGCTGACCATCCGGGCCAGCATGGCCAGGTCGAGTTCCTGTTCCGGGGTTGAGACGATCAGCCGGCGGACACGCAGATAGGAGTCCGGAATCCGGTTCCTTCTGCCGCTTTTGCGGGCGCGGCTGATTTCGAGAAACAGGGAGGAGAGATGATTCCGCAGCAGCCGGGGATCCGGTTCCGGCATGGCGGTGATCTCGCGGTAGACCGGTGCGAGGCACGACTCGAGCAGCGGAATGTCGTTCCACTCGAAACAGAACTCCTCCGCAAGCCCGGCCTCCGCCAGCAGGGCCGGAACGCAGCTGCCGTGGAAATGGAGCCAGCTGTGGCTCCAGCGTTCGACCGGATTCCCGTAAAAGTGACCGGCTCCCTCCCGCCAGAGCCGCAGGGCGGGGCCTTCGGTCTGAAGCTCCCCGTCCGCGACCCGGAGCCGGACCGGACCTGCGAAAAACATCAGCAGCCGGTCTCCGGTTCCATGCGGCCGGTCGATCAGTCCGGGCTCCATCTCCTCGCCGATGCCGACGCCGGAGACCGCGAGCGGCCCCTCCCGGCGCGGCGTTTCGAATTTCAGGTAGCGGACTTTCATCGTTTATGCCATTCTTTCAATCGTTTATGCCATACCGGAAAACGATTTTTTGTGGTATAATATACACGTTTCCATCGGAAAAGACAAATCCCCGCGGCCGAGGGAGCAACTTTTTGGAAAACAATAAACAATGCCTTTTTCGGAGGTGTGAGTACGGCGGAGCCGCACGGAACACCGGAGACGAGCACGACACGCAGTGTCGGGCATGGTCTTTTGAGACGAGCACGACACGCAGTGTCGGGCATGGTCTTTTGAGACGAGCACGACACGCAGTGTCGGGCATGGTCTTTTGAGACGAGCACGACACGCAGTGTCGGGCATGGTCTCTTCAGAGAGCGGGGCCCCCGAAAAGTATCATCCGCCGCGCAAGCGCTGTGGATGACAGGCCCAACTTGTCCTCCGCAGTCTCGGCGAAGGAGGAAGGGGGATAACCTTTTAGAAAAATATTAACTAGGAGAATGGAAAATGTTTGGTTCACTCGATTCCCTCACGAAGATTTCGACGGCCCGTTCGCGTTCGATTTCGGCTGAAAATGTCTACGGCGAGCCCGGGCGAGGCGGCATGGCCGAGGTCAGCGATACGCCGCAGCCCGAGGTGGTCCGCATCGGGCAGGGGTGGGGCAATAACAGTTGCGCGCGCGAGCTCGGGCAAAAGTGGAAGGTGCGTCCGTGCATCACGCTCGCGCCGGCGGCGGTTACGACGCTGATGGATGTCGACGGCCCCGGCTGTATCCGGCATATCTGGATTACGGTGAACGAAAAGCATCTGCGGAACATCGTGCTTCGGATGTACTGGGACGGGGAAGAGGCTCCGAGCGTCGAAGTTCCGCTCGGCGACTTCTTCTGCAACGCCTGTCTGCATACGGCGCAGATCGTCGCCGTTCCGATCAATGTGAATCCGACCAACGGCATGAACTGCTACTTCCCGATGCCGTTTGCCCGCCACGCGAAAATCACGGTGGAGAACCTGCTGCCGGACGAGGGAATCGACGGCTTCTTTTACACGATCAACTTCGAAGAGCTCGACGAGCCGGCCGGAGACGCATATTTCCACGCCCGGTTCAACCGGACGAATCCGCTCAGGTACGGCGACGACTACACGATTCTCGATGGCGTTGAAGGGAGCGGCAACTTCGTCGGCTGTTATATGACCTGGCAGCAGAACAACAACGGCTGGTGGGGCGAGGGCGAGGTCAAGATGTTCCTTGACGGCGACACGGAATTCCCGACCATCTGCGGCACCGGCACCGAGGACTATTTCGGCGGAGCCTGGTGTTTCAATAAAACCTTCAGCTCTCCGTTTCTCGGCTATCCGTTCGGCGGGGAGAACCGCACCGGCGCGCGTCACAGCCTCTACCGCTTCCACGTGCTCGATGCAATTCATTTTCACAGCAGTCTGAAGGTTACGATCCAGGCGATCGGCTGGCGCGACAAAGGGCGTTACCTGCCGCTGCAGGACGATATTTCGTCGGTTGCCTACTTCTATTTGAAAGAGCCGCACAAGCCGTTCCCGGCGCTGCCGGACCGCAACGGCCTTGAGATCATCTGACCGCCTGCCGCCGCCGGCCCGGCTCCGTGCCGCTCTGCCGGCGGCGGTATTGCGAATCATGACCGGTGGCTTATTCTGCGGCTGCGGTCTCGTACGGGTTGGGCCGATCGAGGGAGAAGGTCACTGTTTCGCCGAGTTTCAAGCGCGGAATCGCGTACTCCCGCACCAGCGTTTTCTCCTGAAATTCTTTTTTCTTTTCGTCGAACCGGCCGCCGCTGCGGAGAAAGACGGAACATTTGACTTCGGCATGATCGTCATCGAGGAATTTTCCCCGGCAGAGGATAACCGCGCCGAAGCCGTCGAGGGCTCCGATTCCGAAATTCTTCGACGGGAACTCCCGGCGAAAGGTCTCGCGCGGCAGAAAATCTGTCACCATTTCCACTGCCCCCTTGTCTCCGTCCGGGACGGCAATTCGCGGTGCGGCAATGGTTTTCCCTTTTTCTTTCAGGTCGAAATGGAACAGGATGAAATCGGATTCATGCCGGACCGCCTTGCAGCGCAATAGAAGCCCGCTCGCAGGGTACGGCGACGTTGTGAAGGTTGTCTCCCGTGGGAAGCTCCGCCTTTTCCCGGCCGGTTCCGGTTTCATGACGCCCGGCGTCAGGCAGCAGCCCGCAATCCCGGCGGAAAAGAGTACGCACAGCATAATGCAGCGGAGGCGGCGGGAGGATGCGGGAGAGTTCATGGTGATTCCCTGAATGCGTTGCCGGATGTTTTCGGCGCTTCGGCTGAGGCTGCAGGCGGGAAGAGGCGGAAAAACATTGCCGTCTGCGGCGAAATCGAGGATCAGCCGGGCATACGAACCGCGTCCGGCGGAAGTCAGGTTCAGGAGCTCCGCCGTTTGTGCGTCACACTCCATCTCCCGGAACTGCTCAAGCCGGGAGCGGCAGAGGCGGATAAGCGGATTGAACCAGAACAGCGTTCCGGTCAGCGTGAGCAGGAGTGTCCGCAGCGGATCGCGCCGCTTCAGGTGCAGACATTCATGGGTCAGCAACATAAGGAGTTCACGGTCAGGCAGAAGGCCACATCGCTCCGCGGGAAGCAGGATGACGGAACGGAATACGCAGCAGGAGAGCGGCCCGGCATTGAGCGAACCGCCGTCGCGGAGATCGATCCTGCGGCGGGTGTTTCCGGTCAGATTCCTTGCCCGGTTCAGCAGGGCTGCCATGCGTGCGTCGCAAATCGGCGGCAGGCTGCGTACCCGGCGCGTCCAGCGACGAAGCCGGTGCAATCGTTTCAGCAGCAGAAACAGTCCGGCCGCAATCAGAAACAGGGCAGTTCGGCCCATCGCATGATGCAGGGAGACCGGGGCGGGAACGGAGGATGCACTCCCCGTCTGGGAAGACGGTGCCGCCGGTCGCTCCTCCCGGACTGTTTGCATCGTCCGGAGTTGAATCTCCGACGGCAGGCGCAGGACAGGCTGGCTCAAGGGGAGAAAGGAGAGACAAAGCAGTACGAGAAGCTGCTTCCGGCCCGGACGTACCTGAAAGAGGCGTTCAACGGTGATCAGCAGAAGCGCCAGCAGACAGCCGCGCAGCAGCATGCCGAGGAGATAAGTGCCGAGCTCACTCATTTTCCGTCTCCTGTTCGTCGAGAAGGCGTTTCAGTTCCGCGATATCCGCGGCGGAAAGCTTCCCTCTCCGCACGAAGAAGCTGACCATCGCCGCGCAGTCGTCGTCGAACGCCTGAGCGGCCAGCCGTTCGCCGGCCGCTTCGCGGTACTCCTCCCGGCTCAGCAGCGGCCGGTAGAAGTAGAAGCGTTTGCGGCCGCATTGCCGGACGGCGCCTTTCCCGACCAGCCGCGCCAGCAGGGTCTTCACCGTGCTGGCGTCCCAGCCGCAGGAGGCGGCCGCCCGTTCCGTCAGTTCCGGCGCAGTCAGGGGAGAAGTCTCCCATAACAGCTTCAAAAGTTCGAGTTCACTGTTCGTCACCACTGTGTTTTTCACTGTTCCGCCCTTTCCCGTTCCGGTTTGCCGGAGATTAATCTACATCTGTAAATTATAAAATCAAATACATAATTGACAATTGTAAATTATATTTTTTTGAAAAAAGTACCGCTCCGAATCCTTGTAAAAGCGCGTCTTTCGGATATAGTGTAGCGGAGAGGGAGATCATCACGCATGTTTTTGCGTGAATATTGGCGAGAAGGAGAGCCGAAAGATGGAGAAGAAGAAAATTCCGCTGCTGCACCGGGACGGCGTCAGCTATGTCCTGCCGTTTGTTCTGATCACCGCATGTTTCGCGCTGTGGGGATTTGCGAACGATATCACGAATCCGATGGTCAAGGCGTTTGCGAAGATTTTCCGCACGACCACGACTGAAGGCTCGCTCGTGCAGGTCGCCTTTTACGGCGGCTATTTCGCGATGGCGTTCCCGGCTGCGGTGTTCATCCGGAAATATTCGTACAAGGCAGGCATCCTGCTCGGGCTGGCGCTCTATGCGGTCGGGGCGCTGCTGTTTTTTCCGGCCAGGCTGACCGGGAATTTCTATCCGTTCCTGATGGCTTACTTTATCCTGACCTGCGGCTTGTCATTTCTCGAAACCAGCGCGAATCCGTATATCCTGTCGATGGGGAGCGAAGAGACGTCGACGCAGCGGCTGAATTTTGCGCAGTCGTTCAATCCGATCGGCTCCCTGTTCGGCATGTATGTCGCAATGGAGTTCATCCAGTCCCGGCTCTCCCCGCTCGATACGGCCGGGCGCGCCGCGCTGACCGATGCGGAATTCGCCCGGGTCCGCGATGCGGATCTGACGGTGCTGATCCGTCCCTATCTGCTGATCGGGCTGGTCATCATCGCGCTGTTTCTGCTGATCCGGTTCGTGAAGATGCCGGCCAGCGCCGACCAGTCGCACAAGATCGATTTCCTGCCGACGCTCCGGCGGATTTTCCGGATTCCTCGCTACCGCGACGGAGTGATCGCGCAGTTCTTCTACATCGGCGCGCAGATCATGTGCTGGACCTTCATCATCCAGTACGGCACCCGGATTTTTCTCGGGCAGGGGATGGATGAGCGGGCGGCGGAGGTGCTTTCGCAGCAGTACAACATCGCCGCGATGGTCCTCTTCTGCGCGAGCCGCTTCATCTGCACATTCCTGCTGCGCTACCTGAATCCCGGCAAGCTGCTGCTGATTCTGGCGGTTGCGGGCGGAGTCTTCACTCTCGGCGTAATCGGCTTCACCAATGTTTTCGGCCTCTACTGCCTGGTTGCCGTTTCGGGGTGCATGTCGCTGATGTTCCCGACCATCTACGGCATCGCGCTCAAGGGGCTCGGCGACGATGCGAAGTTCGGTGCGGCGGGGCTCATCATGGCGATTCTCGGCGGTTCGGTGCTGCCGCCGCTGCAGGCGGCGGTCATCGACCGCGGCGAATTTTTCGGCTTCCCGGCTGTGAACCTCTCATTTGCGCTGCCGCTGATCTGTTTTGCCGTGGTGGCGCTCTACGGCTACCGCACAAGGCGTTCGGCCTGACGCCGGAAGAAAACGGAACAGGCCGGAACCTGCATGGCCCCGGCCTGTTGCCGCTGTTGCCGCTTTACCGGACTTCGAAATCGAAGACGCGCATCGGGCGTTCGCTCCACCCTTCCTCAAGCACGAGCCTGACCTCCGTGCACGGAACCGGCTCCCAGCGGAGCAGGACGAGCCGGTGATGGTTGTCGGCGACTTCGGCCAGCGTGCGCTTCCGGCCGCCGACCGTTGCTTCGATCCGGAACTTTTTCGGCAGCTGCGCCGGCATGGCGCGGAACATCTGGTGATCCTCCACATTCAGCTGGCGCTTCAGGTCCGAAAGATCGCTGTCGAAAACGAGCCGGACGCCGCCGACCGTCTCCGGCGCATCGAAGCGGTAGACGGCTTCTCCGCCGGCCGGAAATTCCGCGCCCTGTTTGCCGTCGTCCCAGTCGCGGTCGCGGCCGTTCCGCAGGATTTCGCAGCTGATCGCCCCCCGGAGCGAAAGCGGCGAAACCCGGCGCGGAATATTCGGGATGAACTGGTCCTGGTCAAGCAGCGTCTGCTGGAGTTCGTCCAGATGCCGTTCATAGATGCCGCGCGGCGATTCACCGTATTTCACCGCGAGCGCGGCGGCGGTGCCGACCGCCTGGCCGAGCATCGACGTCGTCGCCATGACCCGGGTCGAACTCAGCGCCATGTGCGTCGTCGAAATATTGCGCCCGGCGAAGAACAGATTGTCGATGTTGACCGAGTAGAGCGAACGGTACGGAATGCCGAACGGCGACGGCGCAGGGTGGAAGATCGTCGGCGCGCCGGGATAATAGATCGCTTCGGGGTGGTGGTCGTCCATGGTCCAGCCGCCGTAGGCGACCGCGTCGTCGAATTTCCCTTCGGCTTCGACCTCCTTCTGGCAGAGCACGTGATCGCCGACGTAGCGGATGTTCTCGCGCTTGCCGGGCAGGCTGCCGATCCAGTCAAGCTCCCACTTGCGGCCGCGGCCGTCCGGATGGTTCTTGATGTACTCCCAGCAGCCGTAGGCGATTTTATAAAGCTCGTCGCGGATTGCGTCGGCATCTCCGACCGTATCCATGACGCCGCCGAACTCCATCCACCAGAAGTTGTTGCCTTCCGGTTCGAAATTGCGTTTCGGCAGCGTCTCCTCGGTGTAATGATACGCCCACTCAGGCGCCCGGAACGGAATGTGCCGGTCGGTGCGCCGGAGCTGGATCAGGATCGAATTGCCCATCGTCTTGGCGTCGGCCTTCTCCGGGGCGTGCGGCTCGTCGAATTCATCGCGCGCCTCGCGGCCGCTGCGGTATTTCGCACCGGAGAGACGCAGGATGCTGTCGCCGGAACAGTCGGCGAACAGTTTCCCTTCAACCTTGTAGCGGCAGTATTCGGTGAGGTTCCAGCCGGTAACCGAAGTGATGCGGCCGTTTTCGGTCTCGACCTTTTCGACCGTCGTATTCAGCAGGACGGTCAGATTTTTCTCCTGCTTCGCGAATCCGTACATGACATCGTCCCAGATCGTGTACTTCATGGTCGGATTGTAGTAATAGTTGTCGAGCTGAAGCTCTTCGAGGAGTCCGGTCTCCTTGCGGTTTTCGCCGTGAGCGCCGCAGATCCACATGCGGATTTCGCTCGAGGCGTTGCCGCCGAACATCGGGCGGTCCTGGATGATCACGGTCTTTGCTCCGTTGCGCGCGGCGGCGACGGCCGCGCAGAGTCCGGCGATGCCGCCGCCGACCACGACGAAGTCGGCGGAGAGTCTGCGTCTGGTAATAATCATTCTTCTGCTCCGTATCTCAATGTTGCAGGATATCTTCTTTAATAGAATCCGGGTCCGGCCGTATTTCAAGTTCCGGTCCGGCTGAAAAACGCCTCAGTTGACGTTGCACCAGAAATCTCCCCTGTTGTCGGACTGGCTGTTCAGGCGGTTATACGGAATTTCTTCAAAACTGCGTCCTTCTACATGGCCGTCGACGAAGCAGATGTTTCCGCCGCTTCCGCCTTTGTGCCGCCAGGTGCCGTTTTTGCCGTTGTCCACCATCTCCGCCCGGTTCTGGGCTGCCGGGGAGTAAGGAGCGCGGCTGCCGTTCGGGCTGCTGCCGCTGCGGTAGATATCGAAAAGCATGGCGCGCCCGGAGGCGTTGCGGATTTTCGACAGTGCGTAGCCGCCCTGGTTGTCCGGGCAGTCCGGCGTGATGCGGTGGTTGATTCCGTAATGGCGCACCAGCGCTTCATTTTCAGTCGAAGTGACGCTGGACGGACAGGCGAAGACGCCGGAAGGCCGTTTTTTGTCGGCCGCGAGATAGCTGCCCTTCTCCTGTTTGGCGCCGGAATTATTCGCATAATAGAGCACATCCTGCCAGGTGCCGGTCATCGTGGTTGCACCGCCGCCGTAGTTGCGGAACGAAGAGGGCATGCGCCCGCGCTCCTGATCGAGGTACATCGACATGTAAGTGCCGAGCTGCTTGAGGTTGGCCGTACACTGGGTGTCGCGGGCCCGGGCGCGGGCCTGGTTCAGGGCGGGCAGCAGCATTCCGGCCAGAATCGCGATAATCGCAATCACGACCAGAAGTTCGATCAGGGTGAAGCGGGATACGGAGTGATTCATCATCTTTGCATTCTCCTTGGGATATGGTTGGTTCCGGATGAATTTCGATTCCGTAATAATTATACCGGATTACAGATGAAAAAACAAGACGATAATTTAAAAATGCAATATTAAAATATTGAAATATCATAATGTGATATTATAATATTGAAATTGAAATTTTCATTGCGGAAGAGAGAGTCGGCTTGTAATCCGGGGAGAAACGGATTATCTTTTCTGAAATTGCATGAAACGGAGTGAGGATGAAAAATAAACTGCTGGAAAAAACCTTTCAGGTGCTTGAAGCGGTCGCAGCTTCGCCGGAGCCGGTTTCCCTCAAGGAACTGAGCGGCCGGCTCGGAATCAATTCGAGCACGCTGTCGCGGATCGCGGCGGACCTGGTGGAGACCGGATATCTGACCAAAGCCGGATACCGCAATTTCGAGCCGGCCCTCGGCCTGATCCGGATCGGACAGAATGCGGTGCACAGTTCGCACCTGCCGCGCACGGTCAATCCGCTGGTCAGAAGCCGGGTCGACGAACTTGGAGTGAACGGCGCTTTTGCGGGGATCGAGAGCGGGCAGGTCGTCTATCTGTACCGCAGCGACGCTTTTTCGGATGAAAACCGGATCGGCCTGCCGTACCGGGTTCCGCTCTACCGGTCGAATATCGCGATTGCGATTCTGGCGATGAGCCTCCCGCCCGGGGAGGCGCTGGAACGTTTCCGGGCCGATATCCACGCCCGGCACGCCGAACACGCCGCCAAGGCGGACCTGGCGGAGATCCGGGACCTGCTTGAGCATGTCGCCCGGAACGGCTATCTGTTCCGCCGCGAGCCGGAGGCGCGCTGGAACATCACCTTTCCGGTCGAATACGGCGGTCAGTTCTACGGCGTCTCCTTTTACGGCGACCGGGCAGGGGAGCGGAACTTCGACCGCCTGCTGTTCGAGTGTTCGCTCCTGGCTTCCCGCATCCGTTCGAAACTGGTCATGGGGTGAGGCGCTTCCGGCTTGCATTGTCTGACAACCCTGATATATTACGACAGGGACAACTTTTTTGAGGAGCGCCGGATTTATGCAGAAAGTATTGGATTACATCGCCGCGAACTGGGGGAACACGACCCGTTTCAATCCGGTTTCGGAGGGGACGCTGATCGGGCTGCCGCACCCGTACACCGTGCCGTGCGCCGACGGCGCGTTTCAGGAGTTCTACTATTGGGACACCTATTTCACAAGCCGCGGCCTGGCGCTGCAGGGACACCCCGAGCTCGTGCGGGACAACTGCGAAAATCTGATTTACGAAGCCGACGAGCTCGGTTTCATTCCGAACGGCAACCGGACTTATTACCTTGACCGTTCCCAGCCGCCCGTCTTCGGTGCAATGCTGGAGCTGACCGGATCGGTGTATCCGGAGGACCGGGCATGGCTGCGCCGTGCGGCGCGTGCGCTTGAACTTGAGCTGCATTTCTGGAAATATCGCCGCCGCGACCGGTGCGGACTTACTCATTACGGCACCGACGCGACCGAAGAGCAGCTGATGGCGTTCTACCCGTGCTGCGTCGCGCGTCTCGGGTATCCGGCCGAGGCGACCGAGGAGGAGATGCGGGCGGCCGCGCGCGAAGCGATGGCCGAAGCGGAGTCCGGCTGGGATTTCAACCCGCGCTTCGAGCGCCGCTGCCCCGATTTCGCGGCGATCGACCTGAATTCGCTGCTCGTGCGAAGCCGCAATGAGCTCGGCGAGCTCTATCGCGATCTCGGAGACCTCGAGCGCTCCGACGAGTGGAAGCACAGCGCCGAGATCCGCAAGGAGCTGATCCACTGCTACTGCTGGAACGACCGGCGCGGCGTGTTTCTCGACTACAACTTCGTGACGAAACGGCACTCGAACGTATTTTCGTGCGCATCGCTCTTTCCGCTCTGGTGCGGCATTGCGACGCCGGAACAGGCGGAGTCGACGTTGTATGCGGTCGAGCATGAACTCGAATGCGAGCACGGCCTGGCCGCCTGCGAGAAGAACGATTCCGGCCGCGTCTACCAGTGGGACTACCCGAACGGCTGGGCGCCGCTGCATTTTGTGGCGATCGAAGGGCTCGACCGCTACGGCTTTACCGATGCGGCCCGCCGCATCGCCCGGAAATACGTCGATACGGTGGTGCGCAATTTCGAGCGGACCGGCGCTCTGTGGGAGAAGTACAACGTGGTGACCGGTTCGGTCGACGTGAAGGACGAATACAAAATGCCGCAGATGCTCGGCTGGACCGCCGGCGCCTTCGTTTACGCCGCGGACTATCTGAACGGTCACTGAACGGACGGTCGCCGCCGGAACCTGCTGCGGAACGCGCATACGATCAGGAGCAGTCCGGCCGCCGCCCCGGCCAGCCCTGCGGCCAGCCGGACGTAATATCGTCCCGGAACGGAGCGTTCGATGACCGCTTCGAACGGTCGTCGCGGGTCCGCATGGCAGGTGATCCGCTTTCCGGCCGGAAAGCGGCGCAGGAGCGGCAGGAGCGTCTCCGCCGTGCCGTGCGTCCGGCCGAAGAAATCATACCGGTGCGAGCCGTACGGCCGTCCGCCGACCGTGTAGCGGTAGTCGATCCGCAGTTCGGTTCCGCGCGCGGTCAGCGAGGCGGAGACGACTTCCGCCTGTGTCGGAAGCCAGCTGCGTGAAGCGATCGCTTCGCGGCAGGGAAGCAGCACGGTTTCGCGGATGAAATAAAGCGAGAACAGCAGGAGGATGACGCCGGACGCCGTCATCAGCTTGAAATTATTCCCGGCCTGGTCATTTTTTCGTTTCATATTCTGAATATAGCATATCCGGGCGATTTACGCAAATATTTTTCCGTCCCGGCTTGCATCGCGTTCCGCCGGATATTATTTTATACCAGTCATAATCGCAAAAGAGATGGTATGTTAATACCATCGAAATAGTAACAATGCCTTTCTCCAAGGTGTGAGTACGGCGGAGCCGCACGGAGCACCGCAGAGCGGGGCCCCCGAAAAGTATCATCCGCCGCGCAAGCGCTGTGGATGACAAGCCCGACTTGTCCTCCGCAGCCTCGGCGAAGGAGGAAGGGGGGCAGCTTTTTGGGGAACAAAGGAGGAACCGTATGGCCGATCGTCACATTTCATTGGACCGGGTCCTGACCCGCGCCTGGACGCGCATGGTGCAGATTCTGTTCCGGCCGTTTTCCATCGAACGCTGGCTGATGCTCGGCTTCTGCTGCTGGATGCTCTCGCTATCCGGCGACATTTCCACGATTCTGAATATCGGTTCGAATGCGTTGTCGCATGATGCGGCGGACACCGCGTCCCATGCCCCCGCCGATAAGCTGGCGGCGCTCGACAATGTTCTGAACGGGACCGACGGCTCGTTCCTGCAGCGGCTCGGCACGGAGCTGCAGTGGGAGCCCGCAGCCGTCCAGGGCTGGAGCCTGTTCATCGGCATCGCCGCCCCTCTGATCGTTATTCTTCTGGTCGTCTGCTACTGGCTTTACTGCCGCTTTGAATTCGTCTTTCTTGACGATCTGATGCGCGACAGCACTGAAATCAGAAAGCCGTGGAATGAATTCCGGTCAATCGGGAACTCCTATTTTGCCGGGTCGCTTCTGGTGACGGCTGCTCTCTTTCTGTTCAACCTTCTCTTCTTCTTCCTCGCAGGCAGCGTGATACTCGACTGGCTGAAGGAGTGCGGCGCCGCGCGGGAGTGGCTGGCGTTCGGTGCGTCCCGGGTCTATTCCCTGCTCTTCCTCGGCGGAGCCTGGTTTCTGATCTCGCTGGTTGCGGGGATTTACATCTGGTTTTTCTATTTTCTCCTGGTTCCGATCATGTATCGGGACCGGGTCGGCTTTTCCGAAGGGCTGCGGCGCATGAATGCGCTCTTCCGGCGCCGTTTCTGGATCTGTCTTCTGTTCTGGCTGATGATGCTCGTCATTCTGTTCGGATTCGGCATCTGCCTGCTGATCGGCTACGTTCTGACCTGCTGCCTGCTGGGTTTCCTGCTCGGGATTCCGTATGTCCGCGCCGTCATCCTGCTGCCCTATTGGACCTTTCTGCGTCTCTCCGGCGTGGAACTGCTCGAGGAGCTCGATCCGCTTCCCGCCGGGCAGCCCTGATACGCCGCAGGCCCCGGAGGCGGCACTTCGTCCGACTCCGGGGCCCGCAATATGGCGGTGTTCCGATTTACTTCTTGCTGCGGGCGATGTAATGCGTGTGCAGGAGTTTGTGGGCGAAGTGGCTGCCAGGCTCTCCGAGAAACTCCGCATACAGCTTCCGGATCGACGGATTCTGGTGCGATTTGCGGATCGGCGCGTTCTTGTCGTCCCGATAGAGCGCTTCAAGCCGCTTGGAAAGGATCTGCCCGTGTCCGTGGTGGTAGGGCTGCCCGCCGCCGTTCAGACAGCCGCCGGGACAGGCCATGATTTCGATGGCCTGATAATCCGCTTCGCCCCGCTGAATCTTATTCAGCAGCTTGCGGGCGTTGCCGAGTCCGGAGCAGATTGCGACATGCAGCTCGATTCCGGCGATATTGACGGTCGCCTCTTTGATTCCCCTGATGCCGCGCACGGCGGTGAAGTCGATCTCCTGCAGATCCTGGCCGGCCAGCCAGTCGGCCGCGGTGCGCAGCGCCGCTTCAAGCACGCCGCCGGTCGCGCCGAAAATCACGGCGGCGCCGGTCGATTCGCCGAGCGGGGAGTCGTATTCCTGATCTTCCAGCTGGCTGAACTGGATGCCGGCTTCGCGGATCATGTCGGCAAGCTCCCGGGTCGAAATCACGATATCGACATCGGGAACGCCGTTGTGGCTGAATTCTTCGCGCGACGCCTCGTACTTCTTCGCAAGACACGGCATGACCGAAACCACGATCAGATCTTCGGGCCTGACGCCGATCTTTTCAGCGTAGTAGCTTTTGGCGATTGCGCCGAACATCTGCTGCGGCGACTTCGCGGTCGACGGCATGTAGATCAGGTCCGGGAACTGGTGCTCGAGAAATTTGACCCAGCCGGGACAGCAGCTGGTCAGGATCGGCAAATTTTCGCCGCTCTTGACGCGCTCGATAAGCTCGGTCGTCTCCTCCATGATCGTCAGGTCGGCCGCGAAGTCGGTGTCGAACACCTTGTCGAAACCGAGCTTGCGCAGCGCCGCGACCATTTTTCCTGTGCTGACCGAGCCGGGCGCCATGCCGAACTCCTCGCCGATTGCGACGCGGACCGCGGGGGCGGTCTGGACCACCACGGTCTTGGCCGGGTCGTTCAGCATGCGCCAGACCGGATACTTGTAGTCCATCTCGGTCAGGGCGCCGACCGGGCAGGCCTGTACGCACTGGCCGCAGAAAACGCATTCGGTTTCGACCAGCGGCTTGAGGCCGGCCGGAGCAACCACGGCTTCGAAGCCGCGCCCGACGCCGGAGAGGACGCCGACCGTCTGGATGACGTTGCAGGCGGTTTCGCAGCGGCGGCACATGATGCACTTGTCGAGGTCGCGGGCGATCGCCTTGCTCGAAAGGTCGCGGTTGTAGGTGGACTGCTCGCCTTTGTAGAGCAGGTGGTGCAGCCCGAGCTCCTGCGCCAGCGCCTGAAGCTGGCAGTCGAGGTTTTTCGGGCAGATCAAACAGTCCTTCGGGTGATCCGAAAGCAGCAGATCGAGGATCGTGCGGCGCGCGTTGATCGCCCGCAGCGTATTGGTGTGAACCTCCATTCCTTCCGTCACCGGGGTGCTGCAGGCCGGGGCGAGATTCGGGCGGCCCTTGACTTCGACCACGCAGACGCGGCAGGAGCCGGAGCGGTGCTCGAAGTTCAGGCAGTCCATTTTCATATGGCAGAGGGTCGGAATGCGGATGTCGAGCAGCTCGGCCGCTTCCAGAATCGTGGCCCCGGCTTCGACGGAAACCGGGGAATCGTTGATCTTCAGATTGACTTTCATATTCGGAAATGCTCCTCTCTGTCTGTTGCTCAATGCTTTTCCACCGCGTGGAACTTGCAGACGCCGTAGCAGGCGCCGCACTTGATGCACCGCGACTGATCGATTTCATGCCGCATCTTTCTCTCGCCGGAGATGCAGTTCACCGGGCAGTGACGGATACAGAGCCCGCAGCCGACGCACTTATCGGTGATTTCGTAACGGATCAGCCTGACGCAGACGCCGGCCGGACAGCGGGCCTCCTTCACATGCGCCAGATACTCCTCCTCGAAATTGTTCATGGTGGAAAGCACCGGATTCGGCGAAGTCTGCCCGAGCCCGCAAAGAGCGGTATCCTTGATCGTGGCCGAAAGCGTCCGGAGCTTTTCGAGCGTATCCATCGTGCCGCGGCCGTCGGTGATCTCCTCGAGCATCTCGTAAAGACGGCGGTTGCCGATCCGGCACGGAGTGCATTTCCCGCACGATTCGTCGAGCGTGAATTCGAGGAAGAACTTCGCGATGTTGACCATGCAGTCGTCCTCGTCCATGACGATCATGCCTCCGGAGCCCATCATCGAGCCGATTCCCTTCAGGGCTTCGTAGTCGATCGGCAGGTCGAGGTGCTTCGGAGTGATGCAGCCGCCGGAGGGACCGCCGGTCTGGACCGCTTTAAACGCCCGCCCGTGCTTGATGCCGCCGCCGATGCCGAAGATGATCTGACGCAGCGTGCTGCCCATCGGAACCTCGACGAGCCCGACGTTCGTGACCTTGCCGGCCAGGGCGAACACCTTCGTGCCCGGGGAACCCTCGGTGCCGATCGCGCGGAACCAGTCGGCTCCCCTGCGGATGATTGCGCAGACGTTCGCGTAGGTTTCGACGTTGTTGACCACGCTCGGCCGCTTCCAGAGTCCCTGCACGGCGGGGAAGGGGGGCTTGACAGTCGGTTCGCCGCGCATCCCCTCGATCGAGTGGATCAGCGCGGTCTCCTCTCCGCAGACGAATGCGCCGGCGCCGAATTTGATCTCGATGCCGAAATCGAAGCCGCTGCCGAAGATGTTTCCGCCGAGCAGGCCGAGCTCTTTCGCCTGGGCGATCGCGATTTCGAGCCGCTTGACCGCCAGCGGATATTCGGCGCGGATGTAGATGACGCCGGTCGACGCGCCGATCGCATAGCCGCCGATCGCCATGGCTTCAAGCACGGAATGCGGGTCTCCTTCGAGGACGGCGCGGTCCATGAATGCGCCGGGATCGCCTTCGTCGGCATTGCAGATGATGAACTTTTCACCCTCCGGCTGATTGGCGGCGAACTGCCACTTCCTGCCGGTCGGGAAGCCGCCGCCGCCGCGTCCGCGCAGGCCCGAGGCGATGACGGTTTCGATCACCTCCTGCGGCTTCATCTTCGTCAGCGCGGTCGCGAGTGCGGAATAGCCGCCCTCGGCAATGTACTCTTCGATTTTCTCGGGGTTGATCCGGCCGGTGTTGCGCAGCACGATGCGGGCCTGAAGTTCGTCCGGGGAGGCGCTTTCCGTCTCCGGATAATACCAGGTGCGTTCGAGCGTGCGGGTTCCCGTCGCGGGCGCCCCGGTTCCGGCCGACAGGATGGCCGGAACCTGCTGCGGCGTCACATCCCCGTAGATCAGCCGCTTGCCGCTGTCGCGGTCGACGAGCATGATGACCGGCTCGGCGAAGCAGAGACCCATGCAGCCGACTTCGCTGACTTCAATCGCATTTTCGAGGCGGCGTTCGGTGATTTCGTCCCTGATCGCCTTCAAGACGGGCTGGGTTCCGGCGGCGATGCCGCAGGTTCCGAGCGAGACAAGCAGTTTCACCGGCGGGCGCGGCCGGGATTTGAGTTCAGCGGCGATTTCCGCCAGCTGCGCGGCATTTTCAACTTTCATGACAGACTCTCCCATGTTCCCTGAAAAGTGGCCTTCCTTCCTCCTTCGCCGAGGCTGCGGAGGACAAGTCGGGCCTGTCATCCACAGCGCTTGCGCGGCGGATGACACTTTTCGGGGGGCCCCGCTCTCTGAAGAGAAAGGCATTGTTTCTGTTTCGATGGTATTAAAGTATATTCCTGTTTCGTCGGTACCGGTTATTCCCCGCACTCCCTGAGGATGTCGGCGACCTTGTCCGCGGTCATGTTGCCGTAGACCTTGTCGTTGACCATGACCACCGGGGCGAGGCTGCAGGCGCCGACGCAGCGGAGCGCGCCGAGGAAGAAGCGGCCGTCCGGCGTGCTTTCGCCTTCCTTGATGTTCAACCGGCGCTTCAGTTCGTCGAGCACCTTCGGGGCTCCTTTGACGAAACAGGCGGTTCCGGTGCAGACGTTGATTTTATAGCGTCCGACCGGCTTGTCGGTGAAGTAGCTGTAGAAGCTGATGACTCCGTAAACCTCCGCGCGGGAAATTCCGAGCCGGGCCGCGACGAATCCCTGAACCTCTTCGGGCAGGTAGCCGAACAGATTCTGCGCCCTGTGCAGGATCTGGATCAGCGAACCGCGGCGGCGATCCGGAATTCTGTCCACCTGAAGGGAAGCGATGTAGCGTTCGAGTTCGTCGAATTTCGCCGCCTCTTCGGGAGTCCGGATGACGGTCCCGGAGGCGCCCTGGCAATTACAGCTCATACTTGGTTCTCCTGTGAAATTTGAAAATTTCGGGCTTCTTTACCAAATAGCGCCTTGTTTCCGTTTTTTCAAGCGTCCGGGAGGGTAAAAACAGATCTTTTTGCAAAATATATTTTTGTTGCAACTTATTCAACCACAATTGATAAAAATATATCAAACCATCCCGGCTGGTGTGCTGCAATTGATAAAAATATATCAGACCATCCGGCCGGCGTAACGCCGGCGCACCTTCCTGTGCTCCGGTGGAAAGCGAAGTTTCAAACGGACGCAAAGGAGTTTACCGGCAGAACGGACGGATCTCCTGGGGATGATGCCGCAATTGTCACGGGTTTGCGGAAATTATGAAAAGAAGGTGCTTGACAAAAGGGAGAAAACGGGGTATTGATAGACCGGTACTCTTTTCCGAATGTCCGCCGCATCCCGTTCCTCGCGGACCGCGAATTCGATGTGCAGGAGTTCACCATAACGATGAAGAACGGCGAAAACGCTTCCGCCGAACATGTTTACGTGATCGCCCACGATGTGTACTCTGCCGCCGGGACGCTGGTCGCCATTGCGAAAGGCAGCGAACATGTGACGGCTGTCGGCTTCCCGGGGACAAAGATGCTCGGCATGGGGATCGATCCGTACCATTTTGCGCTGCCGAACAGCAAGCTGATCATCTCCGTGGAACCGGCGGTCGACCTCTCCAACTGCAGAAGCGCGGCGGATACGCTCCACCTCGATATCGAAGTCGAGCTTCCGATGTCGGCGGAAGAGCATTTCGCCTGCCAATCTCATCCCGTGCCCGCCGATTGCCGCAGCTATCTGGAGAACGAGGACCCCTTCATGCAGAAGATCTTCGGCCTGATCCGGGAACGCGAAACCGCCGCAAATCGGAACTCGGAACAAAGCCGGTTCCGTCAGACGGATACCGAATAAAAAACGGGACGGATGCGGCCGTTTGTCCGGCCGGCCTCCGCCCCGCCTTCGTTCCCGCCCTTATTTTCCGCAGGGCTTCGAGGAGCAGCCCTTGCTGCCGTCGCACATCTCGCAGATGCCGTTCGGCAGCTCGTCCTTCTCGAAATAGTCGCGGATGTTCTCCAGCGTGACGTTCGCAATGTTCCATACCGCTTCGCGCGTGAAAAACGCCTGGTGCGAAGTAACGAGCACGTTCGGAAAGGTCAGCAGTCTCGCCAGCACATCGTCGATGATCGGCGCATCCGAACGGTCTTCGAAGAAGTAGTCGCCTTCCTCCTCGTAGACGTCGAGGCAGGCGCCGCCGACCTTGCCGCTCTTGAGCCCTTCGATCAGTGCGGCAGTGTCGATGAGCTTGCCGCGGCTCGTGTTGATGATATATACGCCCTGCTTCATTTCGCCGATCGCTTCGGCGTTGATCATATGGACGTTTTCCCGGGTCAGGGGGCAGTGCAGCGAGATCACGTCGGATTCGCGGTACAGCACGTCGAGCGGAACGTATTCGATGTGAAGCTTCTCCGCCATGGCCTTGTTCGGATACATGTCGTAAGCGAGAATCCGGACGCCGTACCCCTGCAGGACTTCCGCGAAGACCATGCCGATCTTGCCGGTCCCGATGATGCCGACGGTTTTGCCGCGCAGGTCGGAGCCGATGAGCCCGTTGATCGAAAAGTTGTTTTCACGCACCCGGTTGTAGGCCCGGTGCAGCGAACGGTTCAGCGTCATGTACATGGCCAGCGCATACTCGGCGACCGCATAGGGCGAGTAGCCCGGCACGCGGACGACGACCAGCTTGCCGTAGGCGGCCGCCAGGTCGACGTTGTTGTAGCCGGCGCAGCGCATGGCGATCATCTGAACCTTCTCTTCGGCGAGCACCTTGATGGTTTTCGCCCCGATATCGTCGTTTACGAAGGCGCAGACCACGTCGTAGCCGGCGGCCATGCGGGCCGAGGCCGGATTCAGCCTCGCTTCGAAATAGGTGAGCTCGAAACCGAATTTCTCATTGGCCGCGTCGAATGATTTGCGGTCATACGGCTTGGTGTCAAAAAACGCAACTCTGATCTTTTTCATGATAACGTCCTCCTCGTTACTGTATGATAATATACATGGCAGGGAACGGGAATGCCACCCTGAAACGGATTCATTTGCCGTTTTTTGCAGATGCCGCCTCGGCGATCTCCTCTTTCCCCGGCTCCTTTTCGAGCGGGGATTTGAATACCAGAAGCTCCAGTGCGGGATTGGCGGGAAACCACTTCAGCTGCCGGGCTTCGGCAGCCATCGGCGCGTCGCCGGAGTCGCAGAGCATCAGGTAATATTCGTTGGCTTCGTCGGGATGGCGGTCCTTCAGGCAGTACCCGGCGGACCAGAACGCCGCCGCGCGCAGCGCCGGGTCGTCGGCCAGCACTCCGGCGCGCGCGAAAAAATCCGCAGCGATTCTGCGATAGTGAAAACGGCGGGCCAGCCGGTTCAGATTCGGCAGCGGCGCGCTCCAGTTGATGAGTTCCGGGCCGCGCGGCAGGTCCGAGAAGTACCAGTCGACGGTTTTCAGCGGAAACTGCCCATCGCGCCAGTTCTGGGACGGCAGCTCCTCATGCGCCCCCGCCACGATGAACTGATCCGGCTCGAGTTCCGTCCCGCGCAGCTCGAAGCCCCGCTGCCGGAGAAGCCGGCCGAGCTGGAAAAGCGCCAGCGCCCGTTCGCCTTCCGCCAGCGACGGATCGTTGGCGCGGCGGTTTGCTGTGCGGTAGAGTTCATAAAGCGGCTTCATCGCTTCGGGAAAGAATGCGCCGGCCTCTTCCACGCGGTACTCGCGCATCAGCCGCCGCGCGAGGAGGTAACGCAACCGTGCCTGCCGGGCATTCTCCGGGTCGGACGCATGGTTCCGGCAGTATTCGATCAGCCGATCGGTCGGCAGCAGTTGTTCGGCGACGATCGCCGCGTCGTTCCAGCTGCCCGCCGCCAGGAAGGCGTGCAGCGCTTCAAGGAAGTCCTGCTGCTCGACGAGGATGGTTCCGAGGACGCCGTTCACCTCCTCCGGGAAGCTGTTTCCGGCGGCGGAGGCGTCGACTGCGTACAGCCGCTTGGCTTCATCCGGATGGAAGGTCAAGCCGGTTTTTCCAGCCGCGCGGTAAGTTCTCAGCCAGCGCGACAGCTTGTCTGCCGCGAGCGGAATATCCCCTTCGCGCCGTGCCAGGCGCGCTTCGAGATAGAGGCGGATCAGGGAGTTTTCCGGACAGAGCGCCAGCAGCGCCCGGCAGGCATCGAGACGGTTGTCGAAGTAACAGCGCGCAGCGAGGCGCTCGGCCATGAGCGGCTTCGTTTCCGGCTGCAGCCGGGCGAGCAGCGGGAGCGGATCGGCGGATGTCGCCAGCAGAACTTCGCGGACGACCGGATCAGCCAGCGCCTCTTTCGCATTCTCTTTCGCGGCCTTTCCGGCGATCCGGCGGAACGCCCACAGATCGGGGGTGCGCCCGCCGGCCACAGCGGCGACCATATAACGGAGCGCCTGCGGCCCCGGCGTTTTTTCGTTGGTCCGCAAACTCAGCCAGGCGAGACCGATCGTGTCGGCGAATCCCTCGCGGGCGGCTTCGCGCAGCCGGGTGTAGTACCGGAACGCCTCCTCCGGGGCCCGGTTCAGCTGCAGATTGCCGAGCATATAGAGCACCCAGGTCGTCCGGTAATGCCGGAGCTCCGGCGGCAGGGATAGCAGTTCCCGCCATGCTTCGGGGCAGCGGTCGTCCGGGTCGGTCATTACGGCATTTCTTCCGAGCGCATACAGATAAAACTCGCGCAGCTTCGCGGGGAGGGCGGACGGAACCGCTTCCGGGGAAGGCTGTCGGCAGAACGCCAGATAACGTTCGAGCGCAACCGGGCATTCCCGCTCCGGCAGGCCGGCCGCGGCTGCGGCGGCCAGGAAATCGAGCCGGGTTCCCTCGGCGGTGGATACGTTTTTCGCCGGCTTCGGAACGATCGGCATGTCGGGGTGGAAATGCTCCGCCAGCGCCTTGATGTGGCAGGCGAGATCGAAGTCGCCGGTTCGCGGCGTTTCGAACGCCAGATAGGATTCCGGGAAGTACGGCCCGCAGCCGAGAGCCGCGGCGGCGGAAAGACCGAAGGTCAGTGCGGCAAGCAAATTTTTCATGGTTTTATTTCCTTTATGACAGGATGATTGGTTTCGTCGATGAAGAATGTGGCGGCGCGCACCTGTGTGCCGCAGCCGCCGAACGGAACCGAGAGCCGGTCCGGCAGAACGGCGAACGCCCGGTTGCCGGATTCGTTCCTCACGCCGGGAGCGAGGTCGAATTCGCCGGTCCGCCGCGGCCAGGAGAGTTCAAGCCGGAGCGGTTCAAGCTGAATCCGGGCGCGGGGCGTGACCCGGAGCTCGACCGCGTTCGGCGCGGTCCGCCGCAGCTCGATATCGAGCCGCTCGACCGGGATGACTCCCGTTTCGAGTTGTGCGATCGTTTCCCGGTCGTAATTGAGCAGATCGCCGCGGACCGGAAGCCGGAACCAGATGACTGGCAGATCTGGATTTTCCCGCAGGAGATCGCGGAGCAGCGCCGGGTCCGGAGCGGCCAGACGATTGTTCCAGCGTCCCTCCGGCGGAGCGCCGCCCTCCGCACTGATGGCGGCGAAAGCTCCGGTGCCGGGGTCGAACGAGAGCCGGTAGGCGTAGGTCGGCAGCGCGAGGCGGAACGGCCGCCCGAGCTTCCGGGCCCGGACGATCGCGGTTCGGGCAACGGCCGGGTCGAGCAGCGCATACGGTTCTTCGATGTTCCGCGGCACGTCGAGTCCGTGCAGCTGAAGCACGTAATAGTCGGCCTGCCGGGCCGCGTCGGCGAAGGCGGCGTGCGGCAGGTGGCAGGGCAGGGCGGTAATGGAGAATTCGCGGACGGATGCGGGAAGCGCCTGCCGCAGTTCCTTCAGGCGGTCCGCATATTCCGCCAGCCGCCGCTCGGGTATATCGGCGTCGAGCTGGACCCGGGGGCAGCCGTTCCGGACGATTTCGGCAGCAAGCCGCCGGAATCCCTCCGTGCTGAAGGCGTCGAGGCGAAGCCGGAAAACGGCGGTGACGCCGGGACGGCGCCAGAACTCGGCCGGTGCGGCGGAGCGTTCGGTTTTGTCGCGGGAAAGCTCTGCCGCGAATGCCGAAAGCGGCCGGTCGCATGCGCGGACCGCCAGTTCCGTTTCCGGCGTCCAGCTGCGCTGCCAGAGATAGAAGGCGCGCTCCGCCGCAGGCACCGGCAGACAGGCCGGCAGAATGAACAGCAACAGGATAAATTTCATGACGACGGCCCTTCCTCCTCCGGAGGGTAATCTACCGAATGCGGCGGAAAATACAAGCCGGATTCGTTTTTTTTTCCGTTTTTTTTCGTTTCCGGTGCAATATCGGGGGAAGAAAGCGCGTTATTTTAACAATTACGGACTTGAAAATCGAAAAATTGCGGTTATATTCCTTAGGATAACCTAAAAGTATTTGCAGTTATTGTATCAATAACATTTCAAGATTCCTGACAGTTTTTGGGAGTGAAGGAAAATTATGGAGCTGAGAAACGTATTCAAGGTTGGCGCGTTCGGTCTTCTGCTGGCAGCCGCGGGCGGGTGTTACGAATACCCGCTGCCGCCGGCGGCGACGATGGGGGATACCTATACCCAGCGGAAGCAGGACGGTGCGGACCGCCTGCTGGACGACATCACCGACCTGACGCTGGCCGATGCCCAGCGGATCGCCATCAGGAACAATCCGACCTACATTGCGGCCTATCACGCGGTCAATGCGGCCCGGATGCGCTACCTGCAGGCCTGGGGCGCCTATTCGCCGACCGTGAGCGCGAGCTTCTCGCTCGGCGACAAGCAAACCTGGACCCGCAATACCGTCAATACGACCGGAACGCCGAATTATACGGAGGGCATTTCCACGAGCACGGCGATCAACGTGAACTGGCTCGTGTTCGACGGTCTGGCGCGTGAATTCTCCGTCCTGATCTACCGGCATAACTTCGACTACCAGAAGATGCTCGAAGAGGACGAAGCCCGCACGATGATGCGCGCCGTCGCCTACGCCTACAATACGGTTCTGCTGGCTATCGAAAACAAGCGCATCGCCGAAGAGGACCGCGACTTCCAGAAGTCGAGCCTGCGCGATACGCAGCTCAAGTATCAGGCCGGTGCGGTTCCGCTCTCCGACGTGCTGAACTTCGAAATCCAGATGAACTCGGCCGAGACGAACCTGATCAGCGCCGACTACCAGTACGAAACGGCGATCTATGCGCTCGCGGTCCTGATGGGTTACCCGGAAGGAACTTTCCCGAAGGAGCTGAAGTTTCCGTCCGACTTCAAGACGAACTTCAGCGACCTGCCGTCGGTCGATGTTTATCTCGACACGGCGCTGGCGAACCGGCCGGACCTGAAGGGCTACCGCGAACAGCTCGAAGTCGCCAAATACCAGATGTACCAGACCTGGAGCGCCTATTCGCCGACGGTCAACGCATATTTCAATTTCGGCTACAGCACGAGCCTGAACCGCCGCAGCGGCTGGCAGAGCGAGCCGCCCGCCAAAAGCGGGGAACCCTACAACAATCCGGCCAAGCGGACTTACAGCGAATCGCCGTCGATCGGCTACGGGCTGACCGCCGACTGGACGATCTTCAACGGGCTGATCCGTGAGAACAAGATCCGCGAATACAAGGCGAACCTCGCGGTCGCCGAGTTCTCCGTCGCCGCCAAATGGCTCGAGGTGGTCAGCGAGGTCCGTACCGCGTATGCGAACTATGTGCAGAGCGTCAAGCAGACCCGCATCTTCGAGAAAACCCGCGATCTTTCGGCGCAGCAGCGCGACCTGGTCGACGAAGGGTACAAGGCCGGCAATACCGAGCTGACCCGTCTGAACGAGGCGCAGCGCGACCTGGTCGAGGCTGAAACCAACCTCGCCAGCAGCTACATCAACATCCAGAATGCGAAGGCGCAGCTCGATGCGGCGGTGGCGGCCAATTCCGCCGCTTACTACGGCGACCCCGAGAACACCGCTCCGGGCGAACTGAAGAATACGCCGGTTTCGGCGGATTCGCCGGAGACGCAGCCAGTGCCGGCTCCGGCCGACGAAAGCTTCATCCCCCCGGCCAATCCGGCGGGAACGACGATGGATTCCGGGCTGAAGGCTCCGGCGAGCCAGAGCCAGATTCCTCCGGCGAACCGTTCGACAACGGTGGTGGTCGATGAACCGGCCGCGCCCGCAAAGGCTCCGGCGATTCCGGCCGACCCGACCAAGGCGCCGGAAAAGTAAGGAACCTGCCGGACCGCTTTCTGACCGTCGGAGTACTCCGACGGTTTTTGCGTCTCTTGGCGCGAAAGGGAAAGCAGAAGCTTGTTTTAGTGGTAACATATTGAAATACAGGAGAAAAGATGCTGTTCAGAAATAAGAAGCGGTATGTGGTTCACACACTCGGCGACCCGGTCCTGCGGGAAGTCGCCCGGCCGGTCGGCGTGATTACGCCCGAGCTGCGGCTGCTGGCCGAAAAGATGATCGAGGTTGTGAAGGCGTTCGAAGGAGTCGGCCTTGCCGCGCCGCAGGTCGGCGAATCGGTCCGCATGGTCGTGCTGAATCTGCCGATGGAGTCGATGAGCGATATTCCGAGCGCGGGTGAGAAGCTGCTGCTGCCGGAGATGCCGCTGGTGGTGGTGAATCCGGAGATCATTTCGAGTTCGCCCGAAACGGAGTGCCGCGACGAAGGGTGTCTTTCGCTGCCGGACGTATGGGCGCCGGTGGAGCGTCCGTCCCGGGTCTTTTTCCGGGCGATGACCCTTGACGGCAAGCCGGTGGAGTGCGAGTGCGGCGGCCTGCTCGGGCGCTGCATTCAACATGAGCTCGACCATCTGGACGGAAAGCTGTTCGTCGATCGCGTCGAACCGGTCGAACTCGGCAAGGTCGAGCGCGAGCTTCGCCAGCTGCAGCGTTACGGGGAGAAGCATCATTTCCATCGGATCAAGGTGAAATAAGACGATGAAAGATCAGGTCGGTTTTTTCAACGCGCTCCTGGGCACCTGCCGCGGCACGGAGATCTTTCCCCGTCTCTGCCGGAATTCGTGGGGACGGACGGTTCTGCATTTGTTCCTGCTGTCGGTATTCTGCGCCTTTGCGGTCACGCTGGTGCAGGCGGTGAGGACCGGCCCGGAAATCAACAGATTCGCCACGGGATTTTTCGATGCGTTCGGCAATCTGAAATTCAATGCATACGGCCTGAAGCCGGAAATACAGCCGGACAAGGCGCGGACCTACGCGATTTCGGGCGGAAGGTGGGTCTCATATTTCCCGTCGACTCCGGACGGAGTCGTGATACCGGAGAAGGAGCTGCTTCTCACCACCGTCGGGGTGGTCTGGACGCCGAAACAGCTGATCGTCCTGACGCCGCTGGGCGAGGATTCCTGGCAGTGCAGCGTGTTTCCGATCGGCAGTCTGTTTCCGTCGGGGCGCAATTGTTCGACTGCGGAGCTGAAGAGTTTTCTGGCCGGACTGCGGGACGTTCCCGGCAAAATTCCGTTTATGCCGGAGACGACGGCCGTCTGGACGAAACATTATGTCATGACCAATATCTGTGCCGTAATGGCGGTGATGCTTCTGCTTTTTCACTTTCTGACCGCTTTTATCCTGCCGTTTTTCTACACGGGGATGTTTGCTCTGGTGTTCCGGTTCACCGGTGGCCGCCAGCTGCGGAGCATGACGCTCGGAACATTTTGGAAGATCGGAATTTACGCCGGCTTTCCGGTGATGCTGTTCGCCAGCTGTTTTCCGGCATTCGACCTGCCGTTCCTGAGGTACGGCACGGTATATATGATCGGCCTGGTGATTTATTGGCTGGTGGCTGCCGGCCGGATCGAACGGGCGGGAATGGAATCTGGAGGGAGGAGATTCGATGAGTGATGTGAATGATTTTCTGCGGATGCCGAACTGGTATCCGGTTCTGGCCGGGCACACGTTCCTGACCTCGTTCGTCAAAATGCGCTCCGACGTGATCGCCGCGCTGGCGGCAGGGGAGACTGGGGAGCACGATAAAAGCGCGGCGGTCGCCTCCATTCTGGAAGACCTGCGCCAGCCGCTCGGCGCGATTCCCGGCAACGCGTTTGCGTGCGTCGACTGCTGCGCGCCGACGGACACCGAGCGTTTCGAACTGAAGCGCGGCGCGGTGTTTTCGCCCGAAAGCACCTGGAAATATCTGGCGCTGAGCGGAAAGGTCCGCCAGGCGGCGGCGGAGGGAAAAGCCGAATACATCTGCCTGCGCCCGTTCCGGCGCATGAACCGGACGCGCGAATTCCGCCTCTTCATCCGCGACGGCAAACTGAACGCCATGAGCCAGTACCATCTGATCCGCCACTTCCGGCGGCTCGAAGGGGTCCGCAACTCGTTCTGGGAGCAGGCCGCCGACTTTGTTGACCGCATCGCGTGGCTCCTGCCGCTCAAGACGCTGGTGATGGATATCTATTTTACCAGCAGCGGCAAAATTCTCATCATAGACCTGAATCCGTGGGGTGAGCCGACCGATCCGCTGCTGCTGCAGAGCTGGGAGCGCGACTGGAGCGTTCCGGCCGGTATCGTGCTGATGGACCCGCCCACGCGGATTTACGGCGACGTCAACGTCTCTTTCTGAAACGCGGGAGCTGCATGGCTATGGGGATGATCCTGTCCGACTGTTCCGCCGCCGGCCCTGTGCCGACCGGCTGTTTCGCCTCTTTGAATGCCGGAGTCGTCAAGCTCGGCAACCGCCGTTTTTCGCGCAGCTGGCACATAACCCGAAGCGGGCTTGTGCCGCTGTCGGTCCTGTTCGACGGCCGTGAACTGCTTTCGCCGGCACCGGTTCCGGAAACGGAGGAGGCGGTCGTTCCGCGTTTCCGGGTCGCCGGTTCTCCGCTGACGGAGGTCGGAGCTCCGGCGCTCCATGCATTCCTGGAACTCGATGCGCCCGGAGGCGTGATCTCCTATCATTTCGCCGTGACGCCCGGAGTTCCGGCCGTCACGGTCGAGCGGATTGCGCCGCAGCAGACAGAGAGCGTCCGCCGTACCGGCGGCGACGAGCCGACCGGCCTCGAAACTGACCCCGCAGCGGCGGCGGAAACGGATGAAGCTGCGTGCTGTGAATTCTTCCGGCCAGGCTGCGCCCATTTGAAGCTCCGCTTTTTCCGGTTTGCGGACCAGACGGACCGTCACGACAACCTGCTGCAGATTGAGGAGCTCCGCCTCTCCCCGGCCGAGCCGCTTTCGCTGCGCGGGACGCTGTTTGCGGTGGAGGACCCGCTTTCGGGGCAGGGGATCGTTCTGTTGAAATTCGCGCCGCTGCCGGAGCGCCGTCCGCTGCCGGACCCGGTTGATTTCGAATGGGATACGGCGGCTTTTGCTCTTTGCAGCGACCGTTATCCGTGGGCTGTGATCGGCTATGACGGCGGCATGACCGGGTTGACGCGGGCGCTGCATCTGTACCAGCAGGAGCTGCGCATCGTGAAGCCGGGGCGCGACGGCCTCGCGCTTTCAAACACCTGGGGCGACCGCAACCGCGACCAGGCGTTGAACGAGGCGTTCATGCTTTCCGAGATCGATATCGCCTCTTCACTCGGCATCGACGTCTGTCAGATCGACGACGGCTGGCAGGGCGGCGTCACGGTCAACTCCTCGAAAGCGCAGGAGGCCGGCGGGGGCGTCTGGGAGGGATATCACGCCGCCGATCCGGAGTTCTGGCGTGTGCATGCCGGACGGTTCCCGAACGGCCTCGCTCCGCTGGTGAAACGGGCCGCCGAGCGGAAGGTCGGTCTCGGGCTCTGGTTTTCACCCGACTCCTCGAATGACTTTGCGAACTGGCGCAGGGACGTCGATACCGTATGCCGCCTGCAGCGGGAATTCGGCGTTGAATGGATCAAGATCGACGGCGTCAAGTCGCGCACCCGCGAAGGGGAGGCGAATCTGCGCCGCTTCTTTGCGGAGGCGATCCGGCGCACGGCGGGAGCGCTGACCTTCGACCTCGATGTGACCGCCGAAATCCGGCCCGGTTATTTCGGCATGCCGTCCTGTGGAACGCTCTTTGTCGAAAACCGGTATACGGACTGGCATCGCTGGTGGCCGTATGCGACGTTCCGCAATCTCTGGCAGCTGTCGCAGGCGATCCCGCCGGTCCGGCTCCGCTTCGAGTGTCTGAATCCGAAGCGCAACATGGACAAGTACCGGAACGATCCGCTTGCTCCGGCCGGTTATCCGCTGGATTGGATTTTCGCGTCGGTGATGGCGGCTTCGCCGCTGATCTGGTGCGAACTCTCCGGGCTGTCGGCGGAGTCGCGCACGGAACTCGGCCGGATCCTTCCGGTCTGGCGGGGCTTCCGGGACGAGCTGCATGCGGGAGTCGCCTATCCGGTCGGGCCGTGTCCGGACGGGACGACCACCTCCGGCTTCTTCACGACGACGGCGGACGAATCGACCTGCCACCTGATTCTGCTGCGCGACCTCGATGCGGCGCCGGAGCGCGAATTCGAATTACCGGTCCGGCTCTCCGAATACGCGGTCACGACCGTCATGGGGGAGGGGAGTGTGAAACCCGCAGCGGAGAAACGGCTCCGCTGCACGCTGCCGCCTCGCCGCAGTTACCTCTGGCTCAGGCTGTCGCGGTAGGCGTTGACCGCTTCGAGCATGGCGAGGTAGTTTTCCGCCGGAACATAGTCCGGAATCGAATTGCCGGTTCCGATGGCGAAGCCGTTGGCGAGATCACGGAAGCGCGGAGCCTCGGCGTCGATTTTCCGGCGGATCTCTTCGGGGGAGCGCGACACGATGAAGTCCATGTCGATGCCGCCGAAGAGGCCGATCCGATCCGAATAATCGTGAATCCAGCGTTCGAACGGAGCGATCGCGTCTTCATTCGAATGTTTCGCGTCGATGCCGGCCGCGATCAGGTCGTCCATGACTTCAAAAATGCATCCGCAGCAGTGCAGCAGGAACGGCTTTCCGGCGGCATGCACGCGGTCGATGACCCGCTTGTATTGCGGAATGACCAGTTGGCGGACGGTGTCCGGCATGGTCAGCAGCGAGCTGCGGAAGCCGAGGTCGTCGCCGATCCGGCAGACGCAGTAGAGCTCTCCGAACTCCTTCAGGAATCGCGTCCAGATCGTTTCCATCAGGTCTCCGATTCTCCGGTAGAGCTCGGCATGAGCCTCGGGATCGTCAGCTTCCAGGAACGGCAGGTACTGCAGCCCGACGAGATCTTCGGCGAGTTCGAAGGCGCCGTTCCCGACGCCGCCGATCGCCTTCATGCCGTACGGCATCCGGCGGCCGAGCGCTTCGAACATCGGTGCGGCCAGATCCCAGTAGCGGTCCGGAACCTGCTCCCACGGAAACGCTTCGAGATCCGCCCGGCTCTGGATCGGCCCCATGCCGCCGCGCAGCGCTCCGCCCGGCGGCATGGCCGCGCCGATGCAGTATTCGAAGGTGACGACATCATATCCGGCCAGCCGGAAGAACTCTCCATAGGCGGCAAACGCCGCATCGAAGTCACCGGACTCCATCCGGCCGCAGACATCGCTGCCGGCCAGTTCGTCGATGATTTTGCAGGATACGTTATGCTCGTAGAGCGGCAGGATTTCACTGCGGCAGTTTTCGGCCGCAGCGACCATGCGCCGGTAGTCCGGCGCCACGCGGGACAACTCTTTTTTCAACATGAATGCCTTAACTCCTTGACTGTCTCTGTTCCGGCGTAACTCCGGAACAGTTTTTCGGCTTTTGCCGCATCTTCGGCCGGATTTCCGCTCAGGAACTCCATGCCGAAGAATCCGGTGTACGTTTCCCTGACCGGGAGCAGGAGCCGGCGGTAGTCGATCGCGGCCCCTTCCGCCGGGAAGCCGCGCTTTTCGAGTGCCGCGATGTGAAAGTGGCCGATCCGGTCGATATGCCGGGGAACGCTGTCATACGGGTCGTCGCCCGCTTTCGCCATATGGTAAACGTCGTACAACAGCAGAAAATCAGGATCGTCAAGGGCATCCGCCAGCTCGAAACCGAATGCTTCGCGGTCAGCCAGATAATCCTTGTGATCAAAGGAGTTCAGCATCTCGAAAAGCAGTTTCACCCCGCTGCCCCGCAATTCCGGCAGCAGCCCGGAAAAAGCTTCGCGGCAGTTTTCGAACCCTTCCTCTCTGCTCATGCCGCCGCGGTTCCCGCTGAAGACGACCAGGTACGGCGCTCCGCAGGCGGAAGCTTCATCGGCGAGCCGTTTGAGCTCGTCCGTCAGCTTCGCGCGGTTGGCCCGGCGGCTGAAGCCGTCCGCCATGCCGGGACCGGCGAGGCTGACGATTTCAAGTCCGGCATCGAGAGCCGCCTGCCGCCGCTCGGCGGGCACGAGCTCGACCCCGTCGTACCCCATCGCCCGAACCTGACGGAACCACGCTTCGGCAGCAGCCTCCGGCGGGCGGAAACACCAGTCGGCGAGGCTGAGTCGAAGAGGATTCACTTTATTTTCTCCGCAGCCGGGTGGATTGTCCATACCGAAACGTAGTCAACTCCGGTGACGGTTTTACCGCTCTCCGACAAGGTGTAGACCGCATCGGGATCGGCCGGCTGCAGGGACCCCGGATCGAGCGGGATCGTGAATTCGCCGTCATCCTCCGCCCGTTTGAAGCAGACGGCGCCGTTGCCGGCGGAGACGATGATTCCGTGATACTCCGTCCGGCGCAGGAGTTTCCCCCGGGCGTCCGTCCAGGTCAGGCCGGTCAGAATGTGTTTCCCGACGAGTTGATCCGTGTTCATGGCTGCGTCTCCTCTGGTTTGATTCAGGCGATTCCTGTTCCCGATGCGGAAGAGGACCGGTATAGGCGGCAATCAGACATCTCCCTTTCCCTGAGGAAGATGAAATTCCGGCGATCCCCAGGGGCAGCCGGACCGCCGCGATTCCTCCCGCGCTTTCTTTAGGATACATCAGGTGTGCCGGTTTTGCAAATCCGGTTTCGCAAAAAAAGCAAACAGCAGAACGGGGACGCAGCCGGATTGCCGCGTCCCTGCAAATCCGGGATCAGTTTCGGGCGGCGTGCGCGAGAATCCCGTTTGCCCATTGCTTCAGTTCCTCTGCCGAATAGCGGCCGCTGACGCCGATCAGCGCCGGACTTGCGGCGGACGGAGCTGTCCCGGACGGCCTCCTGCAGGTAAACACCGGTGTACCGATTGCCCTCCAGCTGCCCGATCAGGTTCCAGCTTCGGCTTCGGTAATCTGAATCGGTTTCCTATTTTCCCTCTCGGATTGCTGATTCATTAATAAATCTACACATGTAGATGATAATTACGAGTGTAGATGATAAAAAAACGAAAAAAGTCCGTTCCGGCAGTCTCGGCATTTCTCCGGAATTGCCGTCCGGAGGAATCCATGCTAAATTATATGGACAAAGTTCAGAATGAAAGGAACGGATGATGGAAGCCTCATTACAGGGAAAAGTCGCAGTTGTCACGGGGGGAGCCAAGGGAATCGGAGCCGCCGTCGTGCGGCGTCTGTCGAACGACGGCGCACAGGTGATTGTCGCTGATATTGATGAAAAGAGCGGAACGGAGCTTGCCGGAGCGTCTGCGAGGGTGTCGTTCGTCCGCTGCGACGTCTCCGACGAGAAGCAGATTCTCGCGGTGCTGGATAAGGTCGACAGCCGTTTCGGGCGGCTCGATATTCTGGTCAACGACGCCGCGTGGCAGTTGAATAAGCCCTTGCTCGAAACGACGACGGAGGAGTTCGAACAGGTTATGCGGATCAATGTGACCGGCAGCTTCATTTTCCTGCGTGAAAGCGCGAAGCGCATGATTGCAAAGGGAATTCCCGGCGCGATTGTGAATTTCGCCTCGACTTTTGCGGTGGTGGGTTCTCCCGGATATCTGGCCTATCATGCCTCGAAAGGGGCGATCGCCTCAATGACGCGTGCCGCCGCGATTGCATTGCAGCCGCACGGCATCCGGGTGAACGCCGTCGCGCCGGGAACGGTCGATACGCCGGGACTTCATGACGGAGCGCGCGATACCGGCGACGAGCGGCGCGGGCTTGAGAGCTTTCTCGCGCTGCAGCCGCTGAAGCGGTTCGGGCAGCCGGAGGAGATTGCGAACGTGGTCCGTTTTCTCGTGGACGAACAGGCCTCCTTCGTTCACGGCGCGGTGGTCATGGCCGACGGCGGTTACACGATCGTATAAGGGAAGGCGGCAGAGCCGCCGAGGCATCTTCAGCATCGACGGTTCGCGCTTTAACAGGATTTGCGGCTCCGGTTGTTCTTTCTCTTTTCTCAATACGGCTGCGAGTGCTCTATTTCCTGCTGTAATGCTTCACCAGCCGGAACCAGGCGTCGTTCAGGCGTCCGGCAGCCGCTTTCCCCGTGATGATCAGCGAAACGGAGACGATGATCATCACAATCCCGGTCGCCAGCCGGAAGGTCAGTTGTTCACCGAACACCATCACGCCGAAAAAAACGGCGGTGACCGGCTCGAGGGCGCCGAGAATCGCGGTCGGCGTCGCACCGATGTAACGGATCGCCAGCGCCGTGCAGACCAGCGAAATCACCGTCGGAAGGAATGCGATCATGAGAATGTTCGCCAGCGCCGTCCAGGAGGGAATCCATTGCAGTTCCAGCCCGAATTTCAGCCGCACCACATAGATCGACAGCCCGAAAAGCAGCGCGTAGAAGGTCAGGACCGCCCCCGGCAGCTCCCGCAGCGCCGACACCTTGACTCCGACGATGTAAATTGCGTAGGCGAGGGCCGAGAGCATCACAAGCGTGATCCCGGCAAAACTGAGCGGTCCGCCGTCCCCGCCCTTGTACAGCAGCGCGATGCCGGAAAGGGCCAGCACAATGCTGAACACCGTCACCGGCGTGATTTTTTCATGGAAGAACAGCGCCATGATGACCGCCACCATGACCGGATAGACGAAGAGGATCGTCGATGCGATTCCCGCATCCATATGGCGGTAGGAGAGGAATAAGAAGAGCGAGGACCCGGAGAACAGAAGCCCGCCGATGACGAGCGGAAGGAGTTCCCTCCGCTTCAGCGCAAAGGACTGCTTCGTGAATTTCATTATGACGCCGAGCATCGCCACTGCCATCGAATAGCGGTAGAAGAGAACCGAATCCGCGCTCAGTCCCTCCTTGTAGAGCGGCAGGGCGAAGAGCGGATTCATGCCGTATGTGGCCGCGGCGACGGCTCCGACAACGAAGCCCTTGACTTTATCGTTCATAAACCGGTCTTTCGAAAGGGGACAGGAAATACGGATTGATAAGATACACCGGAAGATTCATTCCGTCAAGTCCGCTTCCCGCGCTTTCCGGGACTTGACGGAGAGAGGGAAGCGGGTTATATTGAAAACTTCGTTCCGGACCCGGTGGTCCGTGACGCTGAACCCATCATTTTGAACGATTCCGGGATATTGCAATGAGCATTGAAAAAGCGGTCTGGATCCGGGCGGCGGGCGAAGTCCTGCCCCATCAGTTTTCTCAGTTCAGGCGTCGTGTCGACCTGCCGGAGGCGGCGGAGGCCGTGCTTCGCGTCTCGGCCGATTCCGACTTCGTCGCATATTGGGACGGCCGCGAACTTATGCGCGGACAATTCAGCGATTATCCGGCGGAAAAAACATACAGTGAAATCCGGTTCCGCGCCGAAGCCGGAACGCATCTGCTCTTCTTCGACGTCTACTACTGCGGCATCGACTTTTCCACAGGAATCCGGGGCGATGCCGGGTTCTGGGCGGAGTTCGGGGCCGGAGACTCGATTTGCGGCAGCACTCCGGCATGGGAAGCCCGGATCAATCCCGCCTTTCTGCGCGACCGTCTCGACAAGCTGACCAGCCAGCTCGGCATGGTTGTCGGCTACGACGCGCGGTGCGAGGATGACGAGTCCGGCTGGTGCGCCGCCGTCGAATCGGCGCGCCGCGGCCGGCCGGTTCCGCGCCCGGTCCCGCTGCTCGTCAACCGGGAGCCGGTGCCGGGCAGGCTGATCCGGCGCGGTTCCCTGCGGCGGGAAAGCCGGGAAGGCTCCTATGCCGAGCAGGTCGCCGCCGACCGTTACGGCGACTCGCCCGGCAACGGCTTCTGGTTCCTCTACGATCTCGGCAGCGAATATGCGGGGCTGATCGAAACGGAGGTCGACCTGCCGCCCGGAACCGTCGTCGACATCTCCCACGGCGAACATATTGCCGACGGCCGCGTCCGCAACCGCATCGGCGACCGGAACTTCACGGACCGTTATATTGCGGGGGCGGGGCGCCGCCGCTGGACGCTGCGCCGCCGCGTCGGTGCGCGTTACCTGCAGCTGAACGTGATTCCGCCCGATCCGGTGCGGGAGGTCGGGCTCCTTCGGATCGCGCTGCGGCCGACCGAGCTTGAACTCCCGCCGCCGGCGGAGTTTGACTGCGATTCCGCCGAGGCCTGCAGACTGTACCGGAATTCGGTGCGTACGCTGCAGCTCTGCATGCACGAGCATTATGAGGATACGCCGTGGCGCGAGCAGTCGCTCTACGGCTGCGACTCCCGCAACCAGATGCTGTTCGGCTACACGGTCTGGGGCAACTACGGGTTTGCGGCCGAGTCGCTGCGGCTGCTCGCTCGCGGCCAGCGCCGGGACGGGTTTCTGACGCTGACCGCTCCGTCTCTCTCCGGTCCGCCGATTCCGGCATTCTCGATGATCTGGGTGATCGCGCTCTGGGAGCACTATCTGTACAGCGGTTCGCGCGCGGTATTCGACTCCTGCCGGGAGCAGGCGCTCCGGGTGGCCGAAACCGTTCTGGCGCTGCGGGACGCCGAAACCGGGCTGATACACTTGCCGGCCTCCGGCGAGCTCTGGCATTTCTACGAGTGGTGCGACGGTCTCGAAGGAAACCGCAGAGATTCCGGCGATTCACAGTTCGAAGCGCCCTGCAGCCTCTTCGCCGTCGAGATGTTCGATGCGCTGTTCCGCCTGACCGGGGAGACGGCCTGGATAGAGCGGGCCGACGCGCTGCGCCGCGCGGTTTACGCCTTTTTCTGGTCGCCGGAGAAGCAGTGTCTGCTGACCCGGAGAGACGACGGTCGCACCCACGAACTCGTCCAGCTGCTCGGGCTCTATACCGGCGCGGTTCCGGAAGAGAAACGCCGGACGGTGCTGGACGGGATTCTCGCGGAGAAGCACCTGCGCGTCACGCCGAGCTCGATGCCGTACCTGGTCCGGGTGCTGGCCGAAGGGCCGCGGGAGGCGCAGCTCTATCTGGAAAGCCGGATCGAGCGGGAATTTTATCCGATGCTGGCGGAGGGCTCCACGACGGTATGGGAAACCGCGTTCGGCCAGGCCGATTTCAACAATGCCGGCAGTCTCTGCCACGGCTGGAGCGCAGTCGCCGTGTACTATTATCACGCCTGTGTCCTCGGCGTCCGGCCGGAGAAGCCGGGATTCGCCGAAATCCGCCGGTCGCCGGTCGCGACCGCCCGCATCAGAAACATGCGCGGCGAGATCGTGACGCCATCGGGACGGCTTGTCTTCGAGCGGTAGAGCCGTCTTTTCGGCCGTATCCCGTTGAAAATACGGCCGGGGCGGCTTATATTATGTCGTCAATACGATTGAATGGAAAGGGATTTCATGAAACTGAAACTGATCTCCGCCGTTCCGGCCGCTCTGCTGCTGGTGTTTGCTTTGTCCGGCTGCGGCCGGAATGACGACAGACTTGTGATGGTGACCGAAGCCACGTTTCCGCCTTACGAGTTCCGCGAAGGCGGGAAAATCGTCGGCATCGACGTCGATCTGATGAAAGCCGTCGCCAAGAAAACCGGCCGCGAGCTCGTCGTCGAAGATATGAGCTTCGACTCGGTTATCGCGGCGGTGCAGGCCGGCAAGGCCGACGTCGCCGCTTCCGGAATCACCGTCACCGACGAACGGAAGCGCCAGGTCGGGTTCTCCCGTCCGTATGTCACGGCGCAGCAGGTCGTCATCGTGCCGAAGGATTCCGAGATCCGCGGCAGCGCCGATCTGAAGGGGAAACGCATCGGCGTCCAGCACGGCACGACCGGCGACCTCTATGTGACGAAGAACATCCGGGAGCCGGAGCGGTTCCCGAACGGTTCGCTTGCGGTCGCCGCGCTCGATGCGGGCAAGCTCGATGCCGTCGTGCTTGACGGGGAGCCTTCGAAGGTGCATGTCGCTCTGCACGAGAATCTGGTCATCCTCGATGAGCCGCTGACCACCGAGGAGTATGCGATCGCCGTCAACAGGAAGAATACGGCGCTGCTCGAAGAAATCAACGCCGTGATCGACGAACTCCGGGAAAACGGCGGACTCGAGAAGATCAAGGCGAAGTACGTCAAGCAGTAAACGGACTCCCACATGAATGCGGCATTGAATTACTTACGGTCGAGCTGGGCGGATTTCAGCGAATCGTTTTACATCAACTTCATCAAGGATGATCGCTGGCATTATCTCTCCGACGGATTCCTCGTCACGATCGAGGTTGCCTTCTGCGCCGTGCTGGTCGGGGTGCTGGTCGGTTTTACGGTGGCGGTGATCCGTTCGACGCACGACAAGACCGGCAAGCTCCGGCTGCTCGATTTTCTCTGCCGCGTTTATCTGACCGTGATCCGCGGAACGCCGGTGGTCGTCCAACTGCTGATCATCTACTTCGTGATTTTCGGCTCGGTCAACATCAGCAAGGTGCTGGTGGCGATCGTCGCCTTCGGCGTGAACTCGGGGGCTTATGTCGCCGAGATCATCCGCGGCGGCATCATGTCGGTCGACAAAGGGCAGTTCGAGGCAGGGCGCAGCCTCGGACTCGGCTATGGGCAGACGATGATCTACATCATTCTGCCGCAGGCGTTCAAGAATGTCCTGCCGGCACTCGGCAACGAGTTCATCGTGCTGCTGAAGGAGACCAGCGTCTCCGGCTACATCGCGCTTCAGGACCTGACCAAGGGCGGCGACATCATCCGCAGCCAGACCTACACGGCGTTCCTGCCGCTCATCGCGGTCGCCGGAATCTATCTGGCCGTGGTCATGCTGTTCAGCTGGCTGCTCGGCAAACTCGAACGGAGACTCAAGAACAATGAATAAGGCGATCGACAGAAGCGCTCCCGTGTTCAGGATCAACCATCTGGTGAAGGAGTTCGGTCCGCTTCGCGCGGTGGATGACGTTTCCGCTGAAATTTTTCACGGCGAAGCCGTTTTCATCATCGGGCCGTCCGGCTCCGGCAAGAGCACGTTCCTGCGCTGCCTGAATCTGCTTGAGGAGCCGACCTCCGGCGAGATCCTGTTCAAAGGCAGGAAGATCAATGCGCCGAAGACGCCGGTCAACAAGTTCCGGCAGCAGGTCGGAATGGTGTTTCAGCACTTCAATCTGTTCCCGCATCTGACGATTCTCGAGAACATCACGATCGCGCCGGTCAAAACCGGCCGGTCGACCCGCGTCGAGGCAGTGGCGAAGGCCGACGCGCTGCTGAAACGCATCGGGCTCTACGCGAAACGCGATGCGTACCCGCAGCAGCTCTCCGGCGGCCAGAAGCAGCGTATCGCGATCGTGCGTTCGCTGGTCATGAATCCGGATGTGATTCTGTTCGACGAGCCGACCTCGGCCCTCGATCCGGAAATGGTCGGCGAAGTGCTTTCGCTCATGAAGGAGCTCGCCGGGGAGGGGCTGACCATGATTGTGGTGACCCACGAGATCGGTTTCGCCCGCGAGGTCGCCACGCGCGTCATGTTCATGGACCGCGGCCGCGTTCTCGAGGAAGGGGAGCCCGGCGGATTCTTCAACAGTCCGTCGAATCCGCGGCTCCGCGACTTCCTCTCGCGGGTGCTGTGATCCGTCCGGTCATTCGGCTTTGACGGCGAGCTTTGCGGCGGGCAGGCCCGGCGCTTCCGCCGTCAGCGTGAGAATTCCGGGCGTTTCTCCGGCGCGCAGGAATGCGGCGCACTTGCCGGAGAACAGGCGCATCGAATTCCCGGTAAACACTTCAAGCGAGGTCGCATCCCCGTTGCAGAGCGCCGCGAGCGCGCCGGCCCCTTCGGTCCGGAAGCTGACCGGCAGCGCGGACAGCGGGTGCGGAGTTCCGTTGCGGTCCACTGCCTCCACAGTCACGCAGATGAGATCTTCTCCGCCGGCCGCGAAAACGGCCCGGTCGGCGGAGAGGCGCAGCGCGGCCGGTTCCTCCGCCGTCCGCATGAGGGAGGAGGCAACGGCTTTCCCTTCGGAGTCGAGCGCGACGGCCTTGAGTTCGCCGGGCCGGTACGGAACGCCTTCCCAGACCAGCCGCGGCGTGCCGGCACGTTCGCGGACCCCCTGCGAAACGCCGTTCAGGAAGAGCTCGACCCGGTCATAATTCGTGTAGACGTGAACCGGCAGGAGGGTCTCCTCCCGTCCGGGCCAGTTCCAGTGCGGAAGCAGATGCAGCACCGGCTCCTCCGACCAGCGTGCCTTGTAAAGGTACGCCCGGTCCTTCGGCAGTCCGGCCAGATCGAAAATTCCGTAGTACGAGCTGCGGACCGGCCAGTGGCTGTTGTAGGGCGACGGCTCTCCGAGGTAGTCGAAGCCGGTCCAGACGAACTCGCCCATGATCCACGGGCAGGCGTCCTGCTGTTCGAATTCGTGATCCGGCGTCGTCGCATAGGGCGGATGCTCGAGGTCGCAGCTCGAGCACTGCCGGTTTTCGCGGATGATCCGCTCGGCGAGGAACGGAAAATCGTACCAGCCGCGCGAACTGAAGGTTGACGCCGTTTCGCTGCCGAACTGCGGTATGCCGGGCAGTTTCGCATGGAATTCCGGATAGCGGGCCGGTTTGTAGTTCCACCCCGCGATGTCGAGTTCCTGCGGCAGACGGTTGGCGAACGCTTCATCGGGCCGGTCGAGCCCGGCCGTAACCGGGCGCGACGGATCGAGTTCATGGCAGAGCGCGGCAAGCTCGCGCGCGACGGCTGCGCCGCCCGGCAGCCCCTGTTCGTTGATTTCGTTGCCGATGCTCCAGAGAATGACCGAGACGTGGTGGCGGTCGCGGCGGATCAGATCGGCGAGATCGGTCCGGTGCCAGGCCGGATAATCGCAACTGTAATCATTGGCGACTTTTCCGGCGGCCCAGCAGTCGAACGCTTCGTCGATGACGACGAACCCTGTCTCATCGGCAAGATCGAGAAATTTCGGGTCCGGCGGATTGTGGCTGGTTCGCAGCGCGTTGCAGCCGATGGACTTCAAAAGCCCGAAGCGGCGGCGCAGCTCGGGCAGGGAGAAGGCCGCTCCGAACGGCCCGAAATCGTGGTGCAAACAGATGCCGTTCATGCGGAACGCTTTCCCATTCAGGAACATCCCTGCATCGGCATCGAAACGGACAAGGCGGAAGCCGCAGCGCAGCGTGACCCGGTCGACGGCGACGCCGTTTTCCCGCAGTTCGATTTCCACCGTGTAGAGTTCCGGCGCATCCGGCGACCAGAGCCGGATTGCGTCGAGTTCGATTTCCCCTCCCTCCGGAGAGCATTCGAATGCGGCGGCGCAACTGCCGCCCGGAGCCGAGACCGAGACAGCGAGCCGCGCCTGCCTGGTCCCGGTATGGGAAGCCGAGAGCCGGAGCCGTCCGCGCCGTTTTTCAAGGTCCGCGACCGATGCGTCAAGCCGGACCCCGTTATAGTTGAAATGCGACGGCTCGAGCGTGAGAAGCCGGACCTCGCGGTAGATTCCGGCGCCCGGATACCAGCGCGACGCGGCGGACCGGTTTTCGGCGCGGACGGTGATGACGTTCGCGCCCGGCTTCAGCAGCCCGGTCGCATCAACCGCGAAGGAGCTGTAACCGAACGCCCGCCCGCCCGCCTCGCGGCCGTTGATCCGGACGGTTGCATGGCTCATGACCCCGTCGAATTCGAGCCGGAACGCCTTGCCGGCCCATTCGGCCGGAATCTCGAGCACGTTCCGGTAAAAACCGGTGCCGATATGCGGCAGCGCGCCGGTGCGTCCGTAATGGCGTGTCTCCTCCATTTCGCCGTCCTGCATGATGCGGGTGACCTGGAGGTCGTTCTCCGCGGCGAAGGGACCGGAGATGGCCCAGTCGTGCGGCAGCCGTACAGACTCCCAGCCGGAGTCGTCGAAACCGGCGGCTTCCGCGCCGGGCTGCTCTCCGCGCCGGAATTTCCAGCCGCGGCTGAGAATTTGTGTCGTTCTCATCCGGTTCAGCCGTTCAGAATCTTTTCTTCTTTCAGAAGTTCGATGACGCGCTCACCGATTTCGGCGGCCGGGATCACTTCGCCGGTATCGGTTCCGATCGGTGAAGCCGGGAATTCGGGATTGCGCCAGAGAACGAAACAGTCGGTCAGCACACCGTTCAGCGTCTTTTTGCACCCCTGGAAGCCGAAACAGGAGACTTCGTGCGCCGTGCAGGAGTTCGGACAGCCCGAGAAATGCATGAGTTCGATCAGCTTCACGGCTTTTTCGGCCCGTTCCTCCGGATGCGCTTCGAAATAGCGGTCGAGCGCCGCCGCAGCGAGTTCACCGTATTTCGGCGCATCGAGCACGCCGATTTTGCAGACGGTTGCGCCGATGCAGCAGTCGAGCTGGCCGGAGAAACTGCGGAACGTCAGGTCGACCGGCAGCTGCCGGAGCGCCCGGTAAAGGTGCGGCAGCGCCGCCGCCGATACGACCGGCAGCACGATGTTCTGTTCGAAGGTCAGCCGGACCGCCGGCAGGCCGAAATCCGAGATCAGATCGGCGACCGCCGCAAATTCGTCCGGGCTCAGCACGCCGCGCGGCACAAAGAGCGTGACCGTCGCGGTGTCGGCGCCGAAACGGGTCGGGCGCACCGCGGCAGCGCGCCATTTGCGGTACTCTTCGCTATCCGGCTCCGGCACGGCGTCGAACGTTTTGCGGCGGCCGGCGAGCGGCCAGTCGTGCGGAACGGCCGGCGGCGCCGGATAGTCAGCCGGATCAAGCCGGTCGTAATACTCCCGGTAGAGCTTCAGAAACGCCTCGTCTCCGAGCCGTTTGCGGATGAAGCGGATGCGCGCCCTGCCGCGGTTGGTCCGGTCGCCGTGGTCGCTGAAGAGCTCGACCATCGCCCGCGCCGCCATGACGAGATTCCGTGCCGGCAGGAAGTCGAAAAGAGGGATGCCCGCCGCCGATTCCCGGCCGAAGCCGCCGGCGCCGTAAACCGCAAAGCCGGGGTTGCCGTCCGCGTCGGAAGCCGCGACGAAGCCGAGGTCCTGCCGCAGCGCGAGTCCCTTGTCCGAGGGGGAGGCCATGCCGATCTTGATCTTGCGCGGGAGTTTGAAGGCGATGTCCCAGTCGAAGATCGCATCGGTCAGGAAACGCGCATAGGGGGCCAGGTCGCAGGAACCGTCCGGCGCGATGCCGCTGCCGGCTGTGATCGAGATGTTCCGGAACGTGTCGCCGCCGCCGCCGCGGTACGGCAGGCCGTTGGCTGTGCAGGATTGGACGACTTCGATCGAATTGAGCGGCGTCACACCGTGGAGCTGGATGTTCTGCCGGGTCGAGACATGGACGAACTCCGCGCCGCTCCGGTAGACGAGTCCGCGCAGGAACCGGAGCGTTTCCGCCGGAATTTCGCCGCCGGTGAGCCGGATCCGGTTCATGAATTTGCCGTCGCGCTGCTGATAGATGCCGAACGGGGCTCCGAACGGTTTCATTGCGGCGGAGTCCAGTTCGCCGGCCGCGAATTTCCGAAGCGCGCCGAGCAGGTCGGACTGCGCCTCGATGATGTGTTCGAGATTCATAGGGAAAAACTCCTTCTGTCTGAATGAAGTGGAAAACAACCGGCCATTAATATAAAACCGAACCGGCCGAATGCAACGGTCCGCACGGAAAATTCCGCGATATCCGCCCCGGGTTCCGTTTCCGCCGGATTGCATTTATCTTTTTTTCTGTTATATTACAATATGATTAACCGTTTTTATGCGTGATTCATTCCGAACCGCAGCGGCTTGACTCGAACAAAAGGATTTATTTTGGAAGACGGCAGTTTATTGTTTCTGCAGTTGCTGTTTCTGTTTTTTCTGATCTTGCTGAACGCGTTTTTCGCGTCCTCCGAGGTCGCATTGATCTCCCTGAAGCCGGCGGTGATCCGGCGGCTCGGGCAGGAGGGAGGGGCGCGCGGCAGGAGGTTGGTCCGACTGACGGAGAATTCGGGCCGTTTTCTTGCCACCGTGCAGGTCGGCGTCACCTTCGCCGGATTCATGGCGAGCGCATTCGCCGCCGAGAGCTTTTCGGACCCGGTGACCGATCTGCTCTGCGACAGCGGAGTCACCTTCCTGCCGCGCGGAACGCTCGACGGGATCATCGTCGTTCTGATCACACTGATTCTCTCCTATCTGTCCCTTGTGTTCGGCGAGCTTGTGCCGAAGCAGCTCGGGCTGCGTTATGCGGAGCAGGTCGCGCTCTATGCGGCCGGTCCGATCGATTTCACTGCGAAGGTGACGGCTCCTTTCGTCCGGCTGCTGAATGCGTCGGTCAACGGTGTGCTCCGCATGTTCGGCCTGTCGCCCGGCGCCTCGCAGGAGGTCACCGAGGAGGAGATCCGCATGATGGTCGACATCGGCGAGGAGAACGGCGCCATCGAGAGCGATGAAAAGCGCATGATCGAAAACGTCTTCGAATTCAATAACACGACCGCCGCCGAAGTCATGACTCACCGGACGGAGCTCGTGGCGCTGGAGATCGACACGCCTCCCGACGAAGTCGAGCGTGTGCTGCTCTCCTGCGGTTTTTCGCGCGTGCCGGTCTACCGGAACGACATCGACGACATCGTCGGCATGCTGCACTTCCGCGAATACCTTTCGGCCAAGCTGAAGGGGGAGGCGGCTCCGGACATCCGGAAGCTGCTGAAACCGGTCTATTTCGCCCCCGGAACCATGCGCGCCAACATCCTGTTCCGCAACATGCAGAGCCGGAAATTCGGCATGGCGGTGATTCTCGACGAGTTCGGCGGCACCTCGGGCATCGTTTCGGTCGAAGACCTGCTAGAGGAGATCGTCGGCAGCCTGTACGACGAATATGACGAGCCGGAGGTCGAGATCGAAGAGGTCGCGGAGAACGAGTGGCGCATCGGCGGGTCGATGCGGCTCGACGAGATCGCCCGGAAGCTCGACATTCTGCTGCCGGAGGAGGAGTACGACACGATCGGCGGCCTGGTGTTCGGGGAACTGAACGCGATTCCGACGGTCGGCGCCGTGGTCGAGCTGCCGGAAGCGGGAGTGACCATCCGGGTCGTATCGGTCGACGAGCGGCGGGTCGAGCAGGTGCTCCTGACCCGGCAGCCGCGCACGGCCGAAGAGGAGGCGGAGGAGGAATAACTCCGCGCCGGCCATATACGAATGCATCCCGGCCGGGACGGTGTCGAAACCGTCCCTTTTTCTTGAATATCTCCCCGTTTTGCTGTTGACAATTCGCAAGAATTGTATCACCATGACCAAATGGGCGGGCGGAAAAGAGTCTGCCGGACTGACGGACAGGCGAAAATCATCCGTTTTGCCGGCAGACTCCGTTTTTTCATCTGCTCATTGATTACAAGTGTAATTATTGTAATGTATTGGTTTAAAATAAATTATATTATTTGCAGATAAAATAATTGAAAAATATTCCGTTTCCAGCTTGCATTTTGCGATTACACTTGTAACTTTATAAAAACGACACAGTGACAATCTCGGATGCAAGAAGGGAAGGGCACCATGAAGGAATCATCCAAAGCCGCAGGCCGGGCGAAGCGACGGACGGCCGAGCGCTGGAAAATGCTGCTGTATCCGGCCCTGATCGGTATGCCGGTGCTGGCCGTGCTGCTCTGGCTGCTGGTCGGTCTCAAGCCGGAGCCGCTGACTTCGGAGGAGATTCTCGCCAAAAGCGAATGGAGCGAGAAAGAATTGACCGACACGCTGGCGCGCGCATTCGCGCCGCAGAGCAATCGCGGTTCACGCAGGGAGGTGCTCGCGCATCTGCGGCGGCAGTTGCGGAAATATCCGGAGGAGAAACAGCGGGAGATCCGGATCCGGGCGCTGACCGGCGCCGTGGGCGAAACGCTCCGGCAGATCCGCGCCATGCCGGAGGATGAGCAGGACAAGATGTTCGACGCCATTCAGAAGCAGGCCGAAAAGTGGCACAAGGAGGCGCAGAGCGCCGAAGGGCGCCAGATGCTGACCCAGATCCGCGAATCCGAAGAGGGCAGGGCGTTCAACAACGAAGTCACGCGCATGATCCACAGCGAATTCACGCCGGAGGAACGCCGCAAGTTCGCGCCGATCACGAATATCTGGATTCAGACGCTGAAGCTGCCGTAAGAAAGGAGATCACCATGAGATGCCGTTTTACCCTGATCGAACTCCTGGTCGTAATCGCGATCATCGCGGTTCTGGCCGGCATGCTGATGCCGGCGCTGAACGGAGCCCGGAGCCGGGCGCGGCGGACCGCCTGCACCGGCAATCTGCGGCAGATCGGCACCGCGCTCGAATCGTATCTGAACGACAGCCGTTCCGTGCTGCCCTCCTGCCGGATCATGCCGAAAACAGCAGGGGAGGGGGAGGAATCGCTTCCCGGCATCGTCGAAACGCTTCAGCCGTATCTCGGTGGAAATGAAAAGGTCTTCCGCTGCCCTTCCGACACCGAACGGCTGTTCGAAAACGAAGGCAGCAGTTACGTATGGGGGCGCGAATGGGGAATCAACGGCAAACGCGCGGATGACCGTGAGCTTCAGATGCTCGGCTACCGCATCCCGCTCCTCTACGACGGCGGCGCGTTTCACGGCCCGGCGGGCGAAGTAAAGTCGCGGAACTATCTCTACCTGACCCTCCGGATCAGCGATAACGCCATGAAGGAGAAGGTTCAATGAGTGTTGAATGCTTCTGCCTGACCAAGCGTTACGGCCGAAGGGTCGTCCTGGACGATGTGTCGCTGGAAATCAACGACGGCGGCGTGACCGGGCTGATCGGGCCGAACGGAGCCGGAAAGAGCACGCTCATCAAGCTCATCACCGGACTCATCTGGCCGACCGAGGGATTCGTTCTTGTGGACGGTTTCGACGCGCACAGAGAGCACACGAAGGCCATGCGGCGGATCGGCGCCGTAATCGAGTGGCCCGCCTTCATTCCGGACTTGTCCGCACGGGCGAACCTCGATATCTTTTCCGGCGGCCACGGGCGCGCCTACCGGGAGAAACGTGCAGAGATCCTGCGCTTCATGGAGCTTGAATCCGTGCTCGACCGCAAGGTCGGTTCATTTTCCACCGGCATGCGGCAACGCCTCGGCATCACGCTCGCGCTGCTGCCGGATTCGGAGTTCATCATCCTCGATGAGCCGACCAACGGGCTCGATCCGGCCGGGATCGTCGAAATCCGCCAGATCATCCGTGAATACAACAGACAATTCGGCGTCAGCGTCATGGTCAGCAGTCATCTGTTGTCCGAGGTCGAGCAGATCTGCGACCACCTGATCCTGATCGACGGCGGCCGGCTGAAAGCGTGGGGGGAGATCGGCGAACTGCTCGACAGCCGTCCGCGGCTCCGGCTGCGCACCGACCGTCCGGAATCGGCAGCCGCTCTCCTGCGGCGGGCCGTTGCCGGAAACGTATTGCCGCCGTGCGGCATCGAGAACGGGCCGGACGGCATTCTGCTCGAACTCGGCGAATCCTGCGCCGGAGCGGTGAACCGCCTGCTCGTCGAGAACGGATTCAACGTCACGCATCTCGCCGTCGAACGGCAGACGCTCGAAAATTTCTTTCTCAAAGAAACGGCGGGGGATAACGGCCATGCTTAGAAGCCTCTGCCATGAACTCGTCAAGCTGCGGATTCAGAAGAAAAACTACGTCATGCTGGGGGGGCATCTGCTCTTTCTCGGACTCTGCTATCTGGCTTTCCGTTCGGCACAGGGCAACTTCTTCCGCCGGTTCGACAAGACGATGAATTTTCACGTCGAAGACCTGACCAGTTACCTGGACGGCCTTTTCTTCGCCCGGATCGCGATGGTGCCGACCTTCATCGTCCTCATGCCGATCGTGGTCGCCACGCTCGCGGGTGACTGCGTGGCCGGGGAGATGCAGGAGGGCAGTCTGAAGCTGTATGTCTCCCGCCCGCGTTCGCGCAGCCGGATCATCCTTTCGAAGTTCTTCGCGGTTTACCTGGCGACGCTGCTCTACTGTCTCTACTTCGCCGCTCTCAATATCGCAATCGGCGTGCTTGTCCTCAATATTTCTCCGACGCAGCTGGTGATGCTGACCGATCGGGTGTTCGGCACCGACGTGGTCATCATGGGAGTCCGCGGCGCGTTGCTGCGCTATTTTGCGGCGACCGTTTACTTCTCCTTCTCGCTGACCGCGCTCGGGGCGATCACGCTCTTCTTTTCGACCGTGTTCAACCGGATGAGCGCGGCGACCGTGACGGTTATCTCGTTCTACTTCGTCTCCTACGTAATCGCCGCGCTGCCGTTCAGCGAGAGCATCCGGCCCTATCTGCTTTCGGAGGTCATGAACAATTCGTTCCTGCTCTGGCTCTCGCCGCTGCCGGTCAACAAGCTGCTGGTCAATCTGTCGACGCTCTCGCTTTACACCGTCGGCTTCCTGCTGCTGGCGACGCTGATGTTCAATTATAAAGATCTGAAATGAATTTGACAACGGGCCGCCGGACGGTTATGGTATGATACAATGAAAAAGATGAATATATCCGATGCGGAGCTGGAGCTCCTGAAAGAACTCTGGGTCGAGTCCCCGCTCACCTCGCGCCAGCTGGTCGACCGGCTGCAGATGCGGACGCAGTGGGGGGAGCCGACCATCAAGACCCTGCTGCTGCGGCTGCTCCGCAAAAAAGCCGTGAAGCGCCAGTCGCAGGGAAAGTCGTTTCTCTATTCGGCGGCGATCCGTCGGGACGAATACCAGTATACCGTCAGCCGCTCGGTGATCGACCGGCTGTTCGACGGCCTGGCCGGAAACTTTCTGACCTGCCTTGTGCGGAACGAGTCATTCCGCCCCGGCGAACTTGAGGAGCTGCGGCGGCTGCTCGATGAAAAGGCGGCCGCACAGGATGAACAGCAGCCGGAGTAAAGAGGGAAAACGCCCATGACCACGTTTGAGCTCTATTTCTGTGCAACGCTTCTGCGCGGCGCGCTTGCCGTGCTGTTTCTGCTCGGCGCGGAGTCCCTGCTGCGGCATCGGCTTTCCGCCGGGCTGCGCCGATTGCTCTGGGCCGGGTGCATCCTGCTCCTGCTGGTTCCGCAGATGAATTTTTCGGCATTGCCGCTCAAACTTGATCTCTCTTCGCTCCGGACGGCCGGCGCGGCAACGGCGCCGGCAAGGCCGTCGGCACGAACCGCCGGAGCGGGACAGCCCGGAATCGCTCCGGCCGGAGAACGGCCGCGCTCCCTCATCCGGGCCGCATGGCGCCGGTTCCAGCAGCACCGCCGGAATGTGGAACTCGGCATCATCGCGTTCCTGCCGATTCCGGCGCTTCTGCTTTTGCTGTGGCGCTATCTGCGCTGCCGAAGAGTGATCCGCCGACTGCCGCCGGTTACAGACCGGCGGGTGCTCGACTCCTGGCGCGCAATCCTGATGCGGAACGGCGCGCTTCGCACTCCGGTGGTGCTGCTCGATTCGAGCCGTCCCGGACTCGGCCCGACGCTGTTCGGCGGATTCCGCCGCAAATTGCTCCTGCCGGTGGAGGCGCTGCGCCCTTTGCCGGACAAGGAGCTCGGTCTGCTACTCGAACACGAATATCATCACAGCCGGGCCGGAGACCCGCTCCTGAATCTGGGCGCCCTTTTTCTGTGGGCGCTGATCTGGTACAACCCGTTCATGCTGATCGCCCGGCGGCGGTTTCGCAGCTGCTGCGAACTTGAGTGTGACCGGAAGGTCCTCGAACGGCATCCGCAGGCAGTGTGCGAGTACGGCAATCTGCTGCTGCGTTTCGCCTCAGCCGGAACGCAGGTCCCGGCGGTGACGCTGGGATTGGCCGAGTCTCCGCGTGAACTGTCGCGCCGGATCAGGAGCATGACCGCCGCCGTCCGGCCCCGCAGCGGCAAAAGACGGTTCGAAACCGTCGCGGCTTTGCTGATTGCGGCGCTCCTTGCAGCGCCGGTCTGCCTCGTGGCTGTCAATGCGAAGCCGGCGGCCCGCCCGCGCCCGGCTTCAACGGCAACGGCCAGGCCGATGCTGCCGCACCTGATCCTGAAGCCGCTGCCGGCCGTCCCGGAGGACGACACTCTGATGCAGTGCTGGGAGATCGTCTATCCGGAGAATTTTCCGGCCGAAAAAAGCCGGCTGGCGATTGAAATCGGCGAAGCGCACCTTGAGGCACACCTGCGGAATCGTCCGTGTTTTCTGCTGCTGCGGGGCAGGGGGGCGGTTTCGCCGGAAGCGGAAATCCGAATCGAGTTCGCGGCTTCCCCTCCGTCAGCCTCTCTCCCGGCGGAAGAGGCTCTGAAGGGGCTGGCCGCCCCGAAGCTCGTTCCCGCCGCGGACCGCAGACCGGTCTATGCCGCGCTTTTCCGCAACGGGGAGCCGGTCGCCATCCATCTCCGGGTGGACGGCATCGAAGCGGAGCATCTGAGCGGCTTCCGCCCCGTCTCCGTGCGCTGATCGGCTCCACTCGTGCATGACATACATCGGAGCTAATTCCAGTTGTGCGGAAGCAGGTCTCCGAGTGTGACGATTCTGCCGCCGTCAAGCAGGACCTCGCATCGCCGGTTTTCATCGTGCAGCTGGCAGAGAAATTCGCGGCAGCGTCCGCACGGCGCCCCCGGCGTGCCGTTCGAAAATACGGCGACGAGGCGGACGATCCGGTTTTCTCCTGCCGTCACCATCGCGGCGGCCGCCGCATGTTCAGCGCAGAATCCCATCGAGCACGGCGTGTCGATGCAGACCCCGGTGTAGACGTTTCCACCATCGGTCAGCAGGGCTGCCGCAACTTCTCCGGCAGAGGAACTTCGGGAAAGCCGGCGCGGCTTCAGGGTTCTGCGGGCAATTTCGCAAAGCTCTTCGAAGGTCTTCATCATAAAAATCCTTTCTCTCACAAGGTTCTCTGGCGGGGGTCGAGCGCATCCCGCAGCGAGTCGCCGAGAACGTTCAGCGCCAGCACGAGGACGAACATGAAGCCGGTCGCGGCGGCAATCTCCCACCAGATGCCGCGCCAGAGCCGCTCCTGTCCGTCCGAAATCATGACGCCCCAGCTCGGCGCACTCTGCACGCCGAATCCGAGATAGCTGACAATGACCTCCAGCATGATCGCGCCGGCGAACGAAAGCGTAAAGTAGATGATGACCAGATGGAACACGTTCGGCAGAATATGACGGCGGATAATGACCGCGCTGCCGACACCCGCCACCCGCGCCGCCGATACGAACGGCATGGTTTTGAGCCGCATCGTTTCGGCCCGCACGACCCGGCACAGCGTAATCCAGCCGGTGATGCCGATCGCAAGGTAGACGGCGAGCATTCCGGGTTCGGCCCGCAGCACGGAGCCGAGCAGCTCCGCCGCATGCATCATTCCGGGCGACAGGAAATTGCGCGAAACGAGAAGCGCGAAGGCCAGAATGAAAAGCAGCGTCGGCATCGACGCGAAGGTGCTGTATGCCCAGACCACGGCGTCATCGAATTTCCCGCCGTAAAACCCCGCCGCCGCACCGAGCGCAACGCCGATGACGGCGGCGATCAGGCTGGCGATAACGCCGACTTTGACTGCTGTGGCGCTGCCGGCGATCGCCCGGAGCAGCACGTCGCGCCCCTGATAATCGGTTCCGAGCCAGTGTTCGGGGGAGGGGGGAGCGTAACGCGCCGTATCGTCCGGCTGCTGGTAGACCGGGATCACATGATTCGACTCGCACCAGGCTGCGTAAACTTCGGTTCCGACGGCTGCAAAAACATAGAGCAGCACGACTCCGAGCGAGATCATGGCCGACGGGCTTCGGCGCAGCCGGCTCCAGGCTGTGGCGGCAGGGCGGCTCATCCGGCGGACTCCTCGCGGCTCCGGCGGACGATTGACACCTGCAACAGCGCGATATCGGCCGGTGTCACTCCGTCGATCCGTCCGGCCTGGGCCAGGGTGGTCGGACGAACCCGCTCGAGCTTCTGGCGCGCTTCGCCGGCCAGGCCGCGAACGATGCTGTAATCGAAGTCTTCCGGAATACTCAGCACCTCGAGTTTCCGCATTCGGCCGATCTCGGCCGCTTCGCGCTGCAGATAGCCGTCGTAGCGCGCTTCAACCAGAAGTTCGTTCCAGACCCGGCGTCCGGTACGCCCCTCCGGAATCGCGGGCAGCAGCCCGGCGGGGAAGGGGAGGCGGGCCATGCCCTCCTCCCGGGAGATTCCGTCCGGGAGATCCTTCAGATGAACCAGCAGCGGCTTGCCGGAGGATTTCGTCGTGCGGCAGACGGCCAGCACCCGCTCGAGCTCCCGGCGGTACGCTTCGAACTCCCGGTATTTTTTTTCCGGGAGCAGGCCGAGTTCATGCGCCTGTTCCGACAGGCGCAGATCCGCGTTGTCCTGCCGGAGATGCAGCCGGTATTCGGCGCGGCTTGTAAAAAGCCGATAGGGTTCGACAATCTCCTTGGTGCAGAGGTCGTCGATCATAACGCCGATGTAGCTCTTGTCGCGTCCGAGTTCGACCGGCGTTTTGCCCGCGGCGAGGCGGGAAGCGTTGAGGCCGGCCACAAGTCCCTGGCCCGCAGCCTCTTCGTAGCCGCTGGTGCCGTTGATCTGTCCGGCGCTGAATAAATTCCGGTAAGATTTGACGCGCAGCGACCGCTCGAGCTGATCCGGATACAGAAAGTCATATTCGATCGCATATGCATACCGGGAGATGACCGCCCGTTCCATCCCCGGGATCGACCGGACCATGGCCCGCTGCACTTCGACCGGCAGACTGGTCGAGATGCCGTTGATATAGTATTCGCGGGTGTCGGCGCCCTCCGGCTCGAGATAAAGCAGATGGACCGGGTGCTGCGGAAAACGAACGACCTTGTCTTCGAACGACGGGCAGTAACGTGTGCCGATTCCCTTGATCACTCCCTGATACATCGGGGAAAACTGAATATTGTCGCGAACGATCTGCGCGGTTTCTTCGGTAGAATAGACCTGATGACACGGCATGTCGTGACGGCGCGCATGGGGAAGGGGGGGGAGCTGTTCTCTGCTCCAGCAGCAGAATTCCTCTTCCTGCCCCTCCGCCTCCTGGAGCTTCATGCGGGAAAAATCGATGGTTTTCGCCAGGATGCGGGGCGGAGTCCCGGTTTTGAGGCGTCCGATCCGGAGCCCGAGCTGTCCGGAAAGCGCGGTCGAAAGCGCGTTGGACGGGAAATCGCCTGCCCGCCCTCCCGGGAAATTACGCATTCCGTAATGCAGTTTGCCGTTCAGGAACGTACCGGTTGTAACGACGACCGCCCGGCATGGAATCCGGTCTCCAAACTGGTTTTCTACGCCGGTGATTCGGCCGTTTTCGACCAGGAATCCGGTCACTTCGGCCTGAAGGATATCGAGATTCGGCGTCTCCTCAAGCAGCAGCTTCATGGCGCGCTGGTAGACGACTTTATCGCACTGGGAACGCGGCGACCAGACCGCCGGCCCCTTGGTCCGGTTCAGCATGCGGAACTGGATTGACGCGGCATCGGTGACTAAGCCCTGAGCACCGCCCATTGCATCGATTTCGCGCACGACCTGCCCCTTGGCGATGCCGCCGACAGCAGGATTGCAGCTCATCTGGGCGATATGGTCCATATTCAGCGTGATCAGCAGGACATCCGCCCCCACCCGCGCGGCGGCGAAAGCGGCTTCGCACCCGGCATGACCGCCGCCGATCACAACAACATCATATTCTTTCATATAACAGCAATGAATTCTCCGTCAAAAACGATATTCCTATAAAATAAGTTCAAAGGTTGACATTATCAATATCAATGACGATGAAATTCAATAAAATCCCGCAGGATTGCGAAGGTCGCCGCGAGGGATAGACCGGCCGCAGCTTTCCGATCGATCCCCCCTCCCCGGAAATCCCTGTCTTAAATTTATCATAACATACATTATGCGACGTTATATATCTGTGCGGAGAAAGCTCTCTTTGGACTGCTGTTTTTTGAGAAAAAACGGATTGCGGCTTGACAGGAATTTTATCGGCTGTATACTTTAAAGTTGCAGGTGAATTTCAGAAAGGAAAAAGAGGATGCTGTCCGATTGGTTGTGGAACAGAGAAACCGGTGATGTTTGTGGAGAAACCGTGTTGTTTACGGAGTCGGAGAGCGCAGTTCTGGCGTTTCCGGCGGAGGAGGTGACTGCGGTTTACAATCCGACGCTCGGCGCGGTTTATGCGGAAGGACGTGATTTCCGGCTGGAGCAGGGCGGCCGTGTGCTGCGCCGCCTGCCCGGTTCCACGATGCCGTTTCTGACGCGCGAGAGGTTGTATCCGTCCCCTGAACGCGCCGTCCTGTTTCCGGATGAAGGGGCAAACGCAATCGGTTCGGCGTCCGGATCCCCGACCGGGCTGGTCTGTTTCGACCGGGCGGATTTCTTTGCACGGCATCAGGTTTCAATCGATTACCGGACCCGGGCCCCCTTCCCCGCAATTCCGGCCGCCGATCCGGCGAAGTTGCCGAAGACGAGGAAATGTCTGTGCGAAAAGAAATTGCTCGATATCGCCTTTATCGGCGACAGCATCACGGACGGCTGGAATTCCACGGAAAAGGTCGGAGTTGCGCCCGGACAGGCCCCCTGGCCCGGATTGGTGACGGAACGGCTTTCCCGGCGGACCTCCTGCCGCATGGTCAACGGCGCGGTTTCCGGTTCCGGTTCGGCTTTCGGAGTGGAACATCTTGAGGCGTGCTGCCGGGAGTTCCCCCCTGCCCTGTTGTTTATCGCTTACGGAATGAATGATTTATCCCATCTTTCCGAGGAAGGGTTCGGCCGGAATATCAGTCGGATCGTCGATGCGGGGCTGGCGAAAAATCCGGATATGGAGTTCGTGCTGGTTTCGCAGATGAGCGGCAATCCGGAATGGGACCTGACTCCGGCTGGAAAAGATACGGTTTTCGCCCGGAAGCTGCGGCAGATCGCGGAAGATGGCGGCGCCCGCCTGGCCTACGCTCCGGTGAATGAACTCTGGCATGCGCTGATTGCCGGGAAGCGGTTTCTTGATGTGACCGGCAACGGGGTGAACCACCCGAACGACTACGGCCACCGCATTTATGCGGCGGCCGCAGCATCCGTTTGGGATTGACGGACGCTTCCGTTCAGCGTTTGCGGAAGAGACCGCTGGTCCACTCCCGCAATGTTTCGCGGTCGAGTTCCTCGAAACCGAGTTCGATAAAAGCGGCCGCGACACCGTCGAACTCGGTCGACAGGATTCCGGCCAGCGTCAGATAGCCGCCGGGACGGACCCAGCTGACGATATTGTTGCGGAATGCGACGAGCAGATGGCCGAGAATGTTCGCGCATACGAGATCGTACTGCTCCGCCCTGCCCTGCCAGACCGCCGCGTCGCCGACGACCGGACTGACCGTCCCGATGCGGTTCAGCGCGAGGTTTTCGGCCGCGATCCGCACTGCGTCAGGATCGTTGTCGAAGGCATCGACCGGGTCGTAGCCGCGCAGCGCCGCCGCAATGGTCAGGATGCCGGAGCCGCAGCCGGCGTCGAGCATGCTTTTGACGCCGGGCTTCCCGGCCAGGCGGTCGATCGTTTTCAGGCAGTAGTAAGTCGTTGCATGCTGTCCGGTTCCGAAGCTCATGCCGGGATCGATCTCAACGACCGCCATGCCGGGTTTGCGCTGGACATCAAGCCAGCTCGGCTTGATGACCAGCGTCTCCGAGACCGGAATGACGTCGAAATATTTTTTCCAGACTTCCGCCCAGTCCTCTTTCTTGAGTTCGAACGGTTCGATGGCGGAAATCCGCACTCCGAGCGGCGTCCACTCTTTCACGGCGTTCGTGACCAGTGCGAGGTTTTCCGCCGCCGTCTCCGGATCGGCCGCGTAGATGGTGTGGCAGACCCGCTTGTTCTCCTTGTCCTCAAAGCTGCTCGATTCCAGCTCAAGTGCGGCGAGCATTTCGGCCGCCAGGTCGAAGTTTTCCGAGTCGTCTACGAGTTTGATGCAGTAAAGCATGTCATTCATGATGTGTTCCCGTCAATGTCAATAATTCGCTGATAACCGGCAGCAGACCTTCCGCCATCCGGTGAAAACCCAGGTCGGTCGGATGCACTCCGTCGACCGTGCACTCATGCCAATCCGGCCCGGTGAGCGATTCCCCGTTCAGGAAAAAGACCAGCCGGTCGCCTGCCGCGCGGCGGCGCTCCGCCTCCGTCCGCTGATATGCAATCGCCTCTTCCGCCTCGGCGTCGTGCAGGAAATCGCTGCCGGTAACGAGCCGTTCCCGGTTCCAGCGGATCCGGCTGACAATGAGTACCGGAACAGACGGATGCGTTTCGCGCAGCGTGTCGATGGCGCCCGCCAGCGTATCGCGGATTCCGGCGCTTCCGGCATTGGCCTGATAGTCGAGCACGAAAAGCGCCGGGGTTCGCACCGCCGCGATCGCGGCGATCACCTCCGGTTCGCCTTTGCCGCTTCCGGAGAAGCCGAAGTTCAGGAACGGACGGTCGAGCATCCGGCTCAGCATGGCCGGAAATGCGCTGCCCGGCCGGGACGCACAGCCTCCCTGTGTGATGGAGGAGCCGTAAATGACGACCGGAGCCGGATTGCTCCAGGGAGCGGGCGTCTCAAGCACGGCGCCTTCGTCCAGTCCGACCGCCAATGAACCGATGCCGCTGTACAGCGGAAAATTCAGCTGGAACTCCTCCATGCCGCCCTGTTCCCGCTCCAGCAGCAGAATTTCGTATTCTGCCGCCGCCGGATCGAACCGGGCAATGCCGGAAAAGCGGCGGTGTCCGGCCGGCCCCGCATAAAGATCGAAGCCGCCGGAGCCGGTCGCCGCCATATGGTCCATCCGGCAGTGGTTTTCGAGCCGCGCCCGGAGCCGGATGCGGCGGCTGTCGGTACGGAACGTCAGCATCCCGCCCGCCGTGTGCCCGGCCAGCGCATTGACCGCCTCCGGCAGGGCGGGACTGTACGGCAGGCGCCGGAACGGTTCTCCGGCAGAGCGGAAGGCGAAGCCGTCGAGCCGGCAGCGCGAATCGTCGGCATCGATCCAGAATACACCGCCGCCGGCGCACACCTCCGCGGTTTTCATATTGGCGTCAAAGCGCCGCAGGTCGATTTTTTTCATCGTTTTTCATTCCCGTTTCCTGGCAACGGGGAAACTATACTCCGAAAACTCCGAAAATGAAAGTCCCCTCCCCTTTAAAAGCACCGTTTTTCGTGCTATATTAACGGAATAATATCAGGAAACCATCCTTTGCAAAGGAGAAGCCACCTCTATGAGTGAAACGATCATCGTCCTCGATTTCGGCTCCCAGTACAGTCAGCTGATCGCGCGGCGGATTCGTGAATGCCGGGTGTACAGCAGGATCATGCCGTTCAACACGCCGGCCGAAACCATCCGGGCGGAGCGCCCGCAGGGCATCATCCTGTCCGGCGGCCCGTCGAGTGTTTATGCCGAAAACGCGCCGAAGTGCGATCCGGCCATCTTCGAACTCGGCATTCCGATCCTCGGCATCTGTTACGGGCTGCAGCTCATGATTCAGACGCTCGGCGGAGAGATCGCCCGCGGCAGAGCGCGCGAATACGGCAAGGCGATCCTCGAAATCGCGGAGCCCGGTGAATTGTTCGTCGGCGTTTCTCCGAAGACGCAGGTCTGGATGTCGCACGGCGACAAAGTCGCACGGATGCCGGAGGGCGGGTTCCGCGTACTCGGCTCGAGCGGCAACACCGAATTCTGCGCCGTCCATATGCCGGAACGGAATCTTTACGGCATTCAATTCCACCCCGAGGTCGTTCACACGCCGGAGGGGAAAAGCATCATCGGCAACTTCTGCCGCCGGATCTGCGGCTGCGCGGGGGATTGGACGATGGAGTCCTTCATCGAACAGCAGCTGCGGGAAATCCGCGCGACGGTCGGCAAGTCGAACGTCATCCTCGGCCTGTCGGGCGGCGTCGATTCGTCGGTGGCCGCGGCGCTGATCCACAAGGCGATCGGGAAGCAGCTGAACTGCATCTTCGTCAACAACGGCGTGCTGCGCAAAAACGAAGCGGAGCGGGTCCGAGAGCTCTTCGGCCGCAACTTCGACATGAAGCTCATCTACGTCGACGCGACCGACCGCTTCCTTTCAAAGCTCGCCGGCGTCGACGAGCCGGAGAAAAAGCGCAAGATCATCGGCAATGAGTTCGTAACCGTATTCGACGAAGCCTCCGCAAAAATCGAAAACGCCGAATTTCTTGCGCAGGGGACCACCTATCCCGATGTGATCGAGAGCGTTCCGATCGACGGAAATCCCGCCGCGATGATCAAGAGCCACCACAACGTCGGCGGTTTGCCCGAAGAGATGAAATTCAAGCTGCTCGAGCCGCTGTCGCGTCTCTTCAAGGATGAAGTCCGCGAGGTCGGCCGCCAGCTCGGGCTGCCGGAGGATGTGGTCATGCGCCAGCCGTTCCCGGGACCGGGGCTCGCCGTGCGCCACCTCGGCGCGGTGACCCGCGAAACGCTCGACATTTTGCGCGATGCGGATGAAATCGTCGTCGACGAAATCAAGAAGGCCGGGCTCTATTACAGCATCTGGCAGACTTTTGCGGTGTTTCTGCCGGTCCGCACCGTCGGCGTCATGGGCGATGAACGGACTTACGACTACGTGATCGCGCTGCGCGCGGTGGAGAGCTCGGACGGCATGACCGCCGACTGGGTCCAGCTGCCGTATGACCTGCTCGGAAGGATTTCGTCCCGCATCATCAATGAGGTCAACGGCGTGAACCGCGTGGTCTATGACATCACGAGCAAGCCGCCGGGGACCATCGAATGGGAATAACATCATGCAGATCATCGGCGGATGCGCGCGCAACATCGTCCTGAACGTGCCGCCCGGCATCGGAGTGCGGCCTACGGCCGGACGCGCCCGGAAAGCGCTTTTCGACAGTCTCGGCGGGCGGCTGGCCGGCAGCTGCGTGCTCGACCTTTGCGCCGGTTCGGGTGCGCTGGCGCTTGAGGCGGCGAGCCGCGGAGCCGTGAAGGCGGTGCTGGTCGAATCCGATCCGCGCCACATCCGTGTGATCGAGGAGAACATCGAACGAGTGCGGAGAACCGGGGTCGAGTGCGAATTCGACGTCATTCAGGCATCGGCCGGGAATGTCGCGGCATATATCGGCCGCATCCCCTCCCCCGGCGTCATTTTTGCCGACCCTCCATATGCGCAGTCAGCCGCGCTGTTCGGGGAGATTCTCGGCAGTCCGCGGCTGCGGGAGCGTGCCGCCGGAGCGCTGGTCGTCTGGGAGATTCCGGACGCGCCGGGCAGCGTCGGAGAGTTCCTGAAACAGCCGCTGCTCGCCGACCGGCGGATCCGCAAATTCGGCGGAACCGATTTTCTGCTCGGGGAGGTTCCGGTATGACGCCGCATCCGTCCCGCTGGAGCTTTGCTTCGGACGCCGTGCGCGCCGAACTCGGGGAATTCCCCGAGACGCTGCTTGAGGCCGGCGAGGAGGTCAAGGCGAACCCGGTTCGCCGCGTGGTTCGTTCCGGCGGATATTTCCTGAAGTGCGACCGGCGCGGCGCGGCGCGGTTCCGCAGCGAGTGGAAGAGCGCGAAGCTCCTGGAGTCGCAGGGAATCCCTGTGGTCGAATATCTGGCCTGCGGTGAATCGTCCCGCGGCGGATGCCTCATCACTCGGGCACTGCCGGATTCCGAGTCGGTGGCGGAGTATTATTGGAGAACGTTTGTGCGAGGCGGCGCGGACCCCGAACCCTTTCTCGCTCTTTTTGCTCCCTTTTTGAAACACATTCTTGAATCGGGCCTGTTCCACCCCGATTTTCATCTCGGCAACATCCTGTACGACAAAGTGAAACGAAGCTTTGTGCTCGTCGATGCGCTCGGCGTGCGGCGGGCCGGTTTTCTGGACCGGCAGTTCCGAGCCTACCGCATGCGGCGGGTGGCCATGGAGCTGCGCGAAATCCTGAGCCGGGAACGGATGACCGCTTTTCTGTCGGCGTGCGGCATCCCGAACGCCGACGCTTTTTACGACCGTGCACTGGACCGCGAAGCCGATGCGCTCTGGCGGGAATGGCCGAAACGCCGCCGCCAGATTCTGGCCGGATATCCGAAGTTCACCCGTAAAATCGACGGCGTTCTGCATGCGGTCAATCCGTTGCGCGAGCTCGGGGAAACCGTCGACTGCGAAATCCGCGAAGGCGAGCCGGCGGAGCTCGAGAAGCTGTTCCTCGCCCATTTCTTTCTGCAGATGGCGCTGATTCCTCACCGCCGCGCGGCCGGTTTCGATCCGGGAAACGGCAGGCTTTATCTCGAGCCGATGCCGCCCGGAGCGGTTCCAGCCCGGGCCGACGACCAGCGCGAGCGGCTGGCCGCCTTCGATCTGCCGTCGGAGCTGACCGACTGGATCAGCTCCGGGGCCCGCCGGGGGGGAACGGTACGGTATTTCAATCTGGACCGGATTGCCCGGTATTTGTAACATAATAGTTCCGGAACGAAGGAAAGAGGACGCTCATGCTGGCGAAAACTTACTCGGCTGCGGTGGTCGGAATCGACGCCTTTCCGGTCGAAGTCGAAATTCATGCCGACCGGAAAGGCGCAAATTCCCCGTCGGCCGTGTCGATCGTCGGGTTGCCGGATGCGGCGGTCAAGGAGAGCCGGGACCGGGTCCGGTCGGCATTGCAGAGCTCGGGCTGTCCGCTGCTGCAGGGCACGACCGTGATCAATCTGGCTCCGGCCGATCTGCGCAAGGAGGGAGCGGCCTTCGACCTGCCCATCGCATTGGTCATGCTTGCGGCGGCCGGGGAGATCGACGGCGCAAAGCTCGCGGGCGCGGCAGTGGTCGGAGAACTCGCGCTGGACGGAACGGTCCGCCCGGTCCGCGGCGTTCTGTCCATCGCGCTGAGGATGCGGGAAGAAAAACAGGTCGGCGCGCTGCTCGTCCCCGCCGCCAATGCACAGGAAGCCGCGCTGGCCTCCGGCCGCATTCCGGTTTTTCCGGTCGGCACCCTTCGTGACGCGGCGGATTTTTTTCAGGGTAAACCGATGCTCCCCTGCCGGACTGCCGTGGCGGACGGCACGGCAGGCGACGGAAATCTGCCGGATTTCAGTGAAGTCAAAGGCCAGGTCATGGCCAGACGGGCCATGGAAATTGCGGCCGCCGGTTCACACAACGTCCTGATGAGCGGCCCGCCGGGAACCGGCAAGTCTCTCATTTCAAGCTGTCTGCCCGGTATTCTTCCGCCGATGACGCTTGAGGAGACACTTGAAACCAGCCGTATTCACAGCGTCCTCGGGTTGCTGGAGCCGGGCAAGCCGCTGGTCAACCGCCGCCCGTTCGTCGCTCCGCATCATACCGCCAGCGACGTGGGGTTGATCGGCGGCGGCAAGAATCCGACGCCGGGCGAGATCAGCCGGGCGCACAACGGAGTGCTGTTTCTGGATGAACTGCCGGAGTTCAAGCGCAATGTGCTTGAGGTCCTGCGCCAGCCGCTGGAAACCGGGAGCGTCTCCATCTCCCGCGCCAACGGCAGTTGTACCTTTCCGGCCAAATTCATTCTGATCGCGGCCATGAATCCGTGTCCCTGCGGCCGGGGAGACTACGAGCTCGGCTGCACCTGCAAGCCGGATGAGAAGCGGCGTTACCGCAAAAAGATCTCCGGACCGCTGCTCGACCGGATCGACCTTCATGTGGAGGTCCGCCAGCTGACGCAGGAGGAGCTGCTGAAGTCTCCGGACGGCGAGTCGTCAGCGGCGATCCGGGAACGGGTCATCGCGGCCCGCCGCATTCAGGAGGAGCGGTTCCGCGACCGGAATTTCCACGCCAACGGCCAGATGACCGGGCGGGACCTGCAGAAGCATTGCCGGATCGCGCCCGCCGGGCAGCTTCTGCTGCGCCAGGCGATCGCCCGCTTCAAGCTCAGCCCGCGCGCCTATGACCGTATCCTGAAGGTCGCCCGGACCATCGCCGATCTGGCGCAGTCCGAATCCATTCAGGAGAGTCACCTTTTCGAGGCGATCGGCTATCGCGGCAGCGAGCGTATCGACGCCTGAGCCGGTTTCACCGATAAAAAATGAATTCCGGCTTGCTTTTTCGATCAAAATGATCTATAATTACTGAACAGGAAGGTAGAACGTTCCACTGTTCCAGTAACGCAAGGTTGGAATTATCGAATCATGGCAACGATCAAAGAAGTGGCAAAGCTGGCGGGCGTTTCCTACCAGGCGGTTTCCGCGGTATTGAACGGCAATCTCTCGAAAGCGTCTCCGGCGACGCGGGAACGTATCTTTCTGGCGGCGGCGAAATTGAACTACCGGCCGAACCGCTCCGCCCGGAGTCTGGTCTCCGGCCGGAGCGGGATGGTCGGCATCGTCGTTCAGGATATCCGCTCGCCGTATTTCGCGGACCTCACCTGGGAGCTGCAGCGCACGGCGGACCGGAACGACCTGCAGACCATCCTGATGCAGTCCGACTGGACCGATGCGCGAATGCTCCACTGCATCTGCCAGCTCCACTCCGCTTCGGCCGACGGAATCATTTTCCTCGGCGGCGTCTCCCGGAAGGCGCTCCGGCAGGCTGGAATTCCCGACGCCTACCCGTTGATCCAGCTCGACGACGCGGTCGACACCGGTTACGACAGCGTCGGCTTCGATTACCGGCCGGGGATGGACGAAGCGTTCCGCTGCCTTCTTGAGAACGGCCACAGGCGGCTGGCCTTCGTCCACGACCCGGTTCAGCAGATGAAATACGACTCCTACTGCGAATCCTGCCGGAAGTACGGCGTGCCGCTGCGGGAGTTCCGTTACCTTTCTCCTACCGCCGCCGGAGAGGACGCCGTGATCAGCTGCGGCCATGCGGTCGCCGGAGCGGCGCGGGAGCTCGATGCGATCATCGTCGCCTCCGACTACGACGCAACGCTCCTTCTGCAGGGGATGGCCGAGCGGAACATCCGGATTCCCCGGGACCTTTCGCTTATCGCCATTGACGACACGCTGCTCAGCCGGATCGGCACGCCGCCGTTCAGTGCCATCTCGCTCGACCGCCGGGAACTGGCCGAGACGGCTTTCCGCCGCCTCCTGGCACGGATAGCGAAGCGGGAGGACGCCGCCGGTCACCGCGCCGTTCCGACGGCGCTGGTCCGAAGGCAGAGCGTTCTTCGCCGCGACAATGCCGGTTGAGCCGGACCGGGATCAACGGCCGAATTTGCTCCACGGCAGATCGACTTCGGCTCCGTCGTTCAGGATGGCGTCCATATGGAACAGAAGCGGATAATAATCGGGATTTTCACCGCGGGCGCGCAAAGCCCGCGCCACGCGCGTGATGATCACAACCGCCTCAAGCGTGACCCCTTTCAATATCTCCTGCGCTTCCGTGAACGGAATGCCGCGCCCGAGAAGCATACCGAGCCGGCGGGTGCGGCCGCCGAAGATCGTGACGTACAGATCCCCTGCCCCCGGCAGTTCTCCGGCCAGCGCGCCGTCGCCGCCGGCAAGGCTCACGATGCGTCGCATCTCAAGGCAGCTCTGCGCGAACAGTGCGGCCTGCGGATTGTAGACCGGGTTCCGGTCCGGCGCACCCGGCGTGCAGAGCGCCTCGGCTGCCGCCGCGTCGAATTCTCCGACCTCGCGGTCGGCGATTCCGACTGCGAGCGAGACTCCCATTGCATAGGCGTTTTTCAGGGCGACACATCCTTCCACGCCCATGACGTCGGTCGTAAGCTGAATGTGATAGTAGTCCGTGGACAGCAGCGCACGGATTTTTTCCAGCACGGCAAGGTCGGCGCCGCAGAAGTAAACCATGGTGTGACGGCGCTCAAGCAGTTCGAAGCAGATGCAGGGGCCGCCGATCGCGTTGAACGGGATCATTCCGCGTTTCTCCTCCGGCAGCCGTTCCGCGAGCAGGTGCGGGAACGGCGTAAGCGTTCCATCCGGCCCGTCCTGCAGCCCTTTGGTGACCGACAGCACCGGGACGCCGGGACGCAGCAGCGGCAGGACATGTTCGGCGAACCAGTCGACGCCGAAACTGCTGACTCCGCCGATGACCAGTTCCGCGCCTTCAAGCGCCTTGTCGAGTTCTTCGGCCTGAAATGCGGCGACTGCCGCCGGCAGCTGCTGATGCAGCGTGGGATGAAAGCCGGTTTCCCGGACGGAGTCGATGATTTCGCGGTCGAGCGGAGTTCCGACCAGCCGGATTTCGTGGCCGTTGTCGGCGGCGGGACCGGACATGGCCGACCCCATCATGCCGGCGCCGACGATGGTGATGATGCTCATATGGATTTCCTTTCATATGGTTGCGGTTTCAACAGATGAATGATCCGGTCCGGCGCATTCGAAGTGATCGTGTCGACGTCGCAGTCGAGCATCCGGCGGAGCTCCTCCTCATTGTCGGCGGCCCAGGAATCGACTTCGATGCCGAGAGCGTGCAGTTTGGCCGAGAAGGTTCCGGAGAGTTCTCCGCGCGACACGCCGACGCGCCGGACCAGTTTCAGATACCCCTCCTTCTCCGGCAGCCCGAGTTCCGATTCGTGAATGAAACCGTGCGGGAACACATTCTCATTCATTCCTCTGGCGAAATAGAGCATGCCGGGCTGGAAGCTGATGATCGAGCAGTTGCCGAGACGGTTCCGGCGTTCGAGCTCCCGGATTACCTTCCGGGCGCAGACGCAGTCGTCCTCCTTCAGCTCGACGCAGAGATAGAGTCCGGGACGTCTCTCCTCGACGAGATCGAGCACTTCCGTCAGCGTCGGGATGCGCGTTCCGGCGAATTCCGGCGCTTTCCAGCTGCCGAAATCGAGACGGCGCAACTCTTCGAAGGTGAGATCCCGCACCTGTCCGGTTCCGTTGCTGCAGCGGTCGATCCGGTCGTCGTGCGTGATGACCAGTTCGCCGTCCCGCGACATATGAACGTCGAATTCGATGGCGTCGACGTCCAGCCGCAACGCCTGCTCGAAGGCCGGAAGCGTGTTCTCCGGGTACGTCGCGGAAAGTCCGCGATGGGCGATCAGCATCTTTTTCCGTTTCATGATTCAGCAAACCCCTCCCTGTTGGTCTGGCCGAATATAGAGCGTTCCATCTCCCGCCGCCAGTGCATTCGAACATGAAACAGAGAATATTTTTGCAAATGAACAGAAAACATGATTATTCGATCACGTTTCGATTTGCGATTTGCGCACGGAACGGTTATGTTGTACGGAAACAGGAGGATTCTTTCATGCGGAACGAATACGAAAAAACGGTTCTCCGGCTTCTGGCCGGGCGGGATTTCATCGCGACGGAGGAGGTCGCCGGCCTGATCGGCGCAAGTCCTGCGACGGCGCGCCGGCTCATCAACCGCCTGGCCGAGAACCGGCTTCTGCGGCGGGTGCACGGCGGAATCCGGCCGCTGCCGCCCGAATCGAACCCGTCGATTCCGTTCGGATTGCGGGAACAGTGGTTCAGCGAAGAGAAGCGCCTGCTCGCGGCGGAGGCGTTGAAGCTGGTCCGCCGCGACAGCGTGCTGTTCATCCACGGCGGCTCGACGACGGCCTGTCTCGGCAGCGGCATCGAGAGCGGCAGCGTGATCACAAACTCCCTCCGCCTCGCGGAGCTGCTGCGGGAGCGTTTTCCGGCCGACGACGGGCCGGAGGTCATTGTTCCGGGCGGCACGCTCGACCGCAAAGCCGGCATCCTGACCGGAACGCGCGCCGAACGGGCGATCGGCTGCTACCATGCCGACGCGGTATTCTTTTCGGCGCGCGGCCTCGACGCCGAAGGCGTACTCGACACAAGCGACGCCACCGCAGGGGTCGCCCGGGCGATGATTGAGCACGCCCGGCTCGCCGTCATGCTGGCCGACCACAGCAAATTCAGCGGTGACGGCATGGCCCGGATGGTGTTCTGGAGTCAGGTCGATGTCCTCGTGACGGCGGACCGGACCGAAAACCGCCCGCTGCTCGACACCATTCGGCGGCAGGGGGTCAAAGTTATCACAGTTCCCGCTGCGGAATGACATTTCGACACGAGGATTCATAAAAAAGGATTATCTGACTTGATTTTCAATTAATTCCTTGTTATATTAATTCTTACAATACTTATTAAAAGTCTTGTATTAATTTGAGACATGCATTGAAATGAATGAAATGAACGGTACCGGAATTCGTCTGCGGGAGTTGAATTTCGAGCTGCTGAAAGCTGTGCTGAAAGTATATCCGGGCGGAGTCACCAAGCAGTTTCTGGCCGAGAAAACCGGCCTGAGCCTCGCCACCTGCGGAACACTGGTGACGGAACTGGTAAAGACCGGCGAAGTGCTAGAGTCGGCTCGTTCCGCCTCCGGCGGCGGGCGCCCTCCCCGGCTCTATACCTACAATAATACCTATGCCATGAGCGCCCTGCTTCATCCGGCAGTCGAAAACGGCGTCCGCATACTGACCTGCTGTGTGGCGGATGCGGCGGGTCGGATCATCTGGCGCGAATCGCATTCGCCGGGAGTGATCGATTTCGGGACGCTTGCCGGAGCGCTCGCCACGGCGGCAGAACGCTTTCCGGTCCGGGCGGCTGCCGTGTCGTTTCCGGGCCCGGTCCGGAACGGCCTCCCCGCTTCCCGCGAACTGCCGGAGCTCGACGGACAAAATTTAACCGGACGGCTGCAGGAACGTTTCGGGTTCGCGGTCTGTCTCGACAATGACATGAATTTTGCCGCCGCCGGTTATTACAACCGGTTCGTCCGCCATGCGGAGAAATCCCTCTGCTACCTTTCATTCCCGCCCGGACGTTATCCGGGCGGCGGGATCATCGTCGACGGGAGGCTGACCCGGGGCTTCTCCGGATTCGCCGGAGAAGTCTCGTTTCTTTCCTTCGGCATCAGCCGGGGACAGCAGGCGCTGAGGCTGGCGAACCGCAACGGCCTGATCGGTCAGATTGTCGATACGCTGGCGGCGCTCGCGGCCGTGGTGAATCCGGAGATTGTCGTGCTGGCCGGAGAACTTCCGGAGGAATCGATGCGCGAACCGGTCATGAAGCTGAGCCGAGAGCTCATTCCGGCGGAACATCTTCCCGCTCTGGTGTTTCGCGGCGATCCGCTCGACGACTGTCTGTTCGGCATGTCGCTGGCCGCCCAGGAGCTGCTCGCCCCGCCCGTGCGGCTGGTCCGGCGGCGCTGAAACTGCGTCGAACGCAAATCTCGTTTTTTCCGGCGGCAAAAGAAATCGATTTTTTTTCATTTCCGGTTTGGAAATTCATAAAAACGCTGTATTTTATACTTTGTAAATCACATTAACAAAGAGGAAACATGGCGTCTTCTTCCGAAAAGCTTCTGCTTCTGCTGCTCCGGCAGGGTTCGTGTTCGCGGGCCGATCTGGCCAAGAGCATGTACCTGAGCCGTCCGGCGGTGTCGTCGCTGGTGGACGGGCTGATCCGGCAGGGGATTCTGCGGGAATCAGGATGCGGCGTGTCGAGCGGCGGCAAGCCGCCGATTCTGCTGACGCTCGAACCGGACCGGTTTGCGAGCATCGGAATCGACATCGGCCACGAGTCTCTGCTGCGCGGCGTTCTCTGCAATGCGGCCGGGACTCCGGTCGTAACCCGGGAGATTACACACGACAACCGTTTCGAAACCATTCTTGAACAGGCGGCCCGGCTGGTCGGAGAGCTGAAGGACGCGGCCGCGGCTCCGGTCTGCGGCGTCGGCGCCGCCATAGCCGGGCAGATCGACCATGCGTCGAACGAGATCGTTTATTGCGCGAACTTCCCGCTGAAACGGCGGAATTTCGCCGGTCTGCTCTCCGAACGGACCTCGCTGCCGGTTCTGCTGGAAAACCGGGCGCGCACCGCCGCTTTATGGGAATACTATTTCGGCGCGGCCGGACGGACGGAGGACTTCATCTTCATCTCGGCCGAGCGAGGCATCGGCACTGCCATCTACCTGGGAGGACGGCTGCTGCAGGGGCGCTCCGGTGCGGCGGGGGAAATCCGCACGTTGTGCGTCCCCTCCCCCGACGGGTGTTCCCTGCTGCCGATCGAACAGGCGATGAGCGAAAAGTTTCTGCTTGAATATGCGGGCGGCAATCCCGATGCGGCTTCGCTGGCCGAAGCATGGAAACGGCGCGAGCCGGGTGCGGTGACGGCGATCGGCTATCTGTCGGATGCAACGGCTTATGTCATCACGTTCCTGACCATGCTGCTTGATCCGGCCCAGATCGTGCTCGGCGGCCGTTTCCGCGACCTCGGAACCGAATTTGCGGCCGGACTGGAAGCGCGTCTCGCCGTGGAACCGGTCCGTCCTCTGGCGATCACAATCTCCGAAAGCGGCCGCATCGGAGCTGCGCTCGGGGCGGCGCTGAAGGTCATCATCGAGAACATCAATAAGGAGACGGCGTAGAAGCGCCGTCGCCAACATTAACATACGCTCCGGCCCGGCGCCGGAGGCAAGGAGGAATCATGAAAGTCGATTTAACCGGAAAAGTGGCCGTCGTCACCGGCGGCGGCGGGATCCTGTGCAGCGTCATGGCGAAGTCCCTGGCGGCGAGCGGCGCAAAGGTCGCAATTCTCGATCTGAAGGAAGAGGCGGCCGCGAAGGTCGCCGACGAGATCGTCGCGGCGGGCGGCCGGGCGGTCGGCGTCGCTGCGAACGTGCTCGACATCGAGAGCCTGAAAAAAGCCGAAGCGGCAGTCAAGGCGGCGTTCGGCGACTGCGACATTCTGGTCAACGGCGCGGGCGGCAACAATCCGAAGGGGACCACGAGCAAAGAGTATCTGTTTCCCGAGGATCTGAAGAATCAGGTCGAGGGGCTCAAGACCTTCTTCGATCTCGACCCGGCCGGCGTCGGTTTCGTCTTCAATCTGAATTTCCTCGGCACGCTGCTGCCGACGCAGGTTTTCTGCCGCGCCATGGCGGAAAAGGGATGCGGCAGCATCGTCAATGTTTCGAGCATGAATGCGTTTACGCCGCTCACGAAGATTCCGGCCTACTCGGGCGCCAAGGCGGCGGTCAGCAACTTCACACAGTGGCTGGCGGTTCACTTTTCGAAGGTCGGCATCCGCGTGAACGCGATCGCTCCGGGCTTCTTCCTGACCGAGCAGAACCGCACGCTGCTGACCAATCCGGACGGCAGCCTGACGGCGCGCGGCAACACGATTCTTGCGCATACGCCGATGGGGCGTTTCGGCACGCCGGAGGATCTTACGGGGGCGCTGCTTTTCCTCGTGGACGACTCGGCTTCGTCCTTCATCAACGGCGTGGTGCTGCCGGTCGACGGCGCGTTCTCCGCCTTTTCGGGAGTCTAGGTCATGCCGTACAATATGGAACAGACTTTTCGCTGGTACGGGCCGAAGGACCCGGTTCCGCTCGCTTTCGTCCGCCAGACCGGCGCGACGGGCGTGGTCAGCTCACTGCACCACATTCCGTACGGCGAAGTGTGGACGGTCGAGGAGATCGAGAAGCACAAGAAGCTGATCGAAGACGCCGGGCTCACCTGGAGCGTCGTCGAGAGCCTGCCCGTGCATGAGGACATCAAGACCCGCAGCGGCCGTTGCGAAGAGTACATCGAAAACTACAAGATTTCGCTGGAAAATCTCGGCAAGTGCGGCATCCGCGTCATCACCTACAACTTCATGCCGGTGCTGGACTGGATCCGCACCGACCTCGCCTACCGGCTGCCGGACGGCTCCGAGGCGCTGTACTTCAACCAGGCGCAGTTTGCGGCGTTCGAAATCTTCATCCTGAAGCGCAAGGGCGCCGAAAAGGAGTATACGCCGGAAAAGGTCGCCGAAGCGAAGGCGTTCCATGAGAGCCTGAGCCCGGAAGCGCTCGAAAAGTTCACGACCGGCCTCATCGACAACTTCCCCGGTTTCAAAGGCGTTACGCTCGAAGACGTCCGCGCGATGCTGAAGAAGTACGAAACGCTCACGCGCTCCGATCTTGAGTCGAACCTGAAGCACTTCCTCTCCGAAGTGTGCCCGGTCGCCGAAAAGGCCGGCTGCATCATGGTCATCCACCCGGACGACCCGCCGTACTCGATCCTCGGGCTGCCGCGCATTTTCAGCACCATCGACGATGTGAAGAGCCTGCTCGCCATGGTCGATTCCCCGGCCAACGGCGTCTGTTTCTGCGCCGGCAGCTTCAGCGGGCGTCTCGACAACAACGTGGTCGAGATGTTCAAGGCCTGCGCCGACCGGGTCGGCTTCATCCATCTGCGCAGCACCGCCCATGACGGAAAAGGCAACTTCTACGAAGCCAACCATCTCGAAGGCGTTGTCGATATGTATGGCCTGGTGAAGGCGATCATCGAAGAGCAGATGCGCCGCAAGAAGGCCGGACGCGCCGACTGGCGCATTCCGTTCCGGCCCGATCACGGCCATACGATGCTCGACGATCTGGCCAAGCCCCCCTGCCCGAATCCCGGCTACACCGCGATCGGCCGCCTGAAGGGACTGGCGGAAATTCGCGGACTCGAGCATGGAATCCTCAAATCCATGGGAGTCTGAACCGCATTATGAATTCCCGGAGGAAGACGACATGCTTCCTCCGGGAATTTTTCGTTTCAGCAGATTTCGATCAACTGTGCGCCGGACATGCGCGCATAGTCGCGCATGAATTCGAACGTCAGCGCCGGAGCGTGAACGGAGTGGTGGGCGCCGCCCGCTTCGATCCAGAGCCGGGCCCCCTCGGCGAGATCCGGCTTCGGAATCCAGACCGTTCGGGCGACCGGGAGTTTCGGCAGGTCCGCGTCGGGAGCGACGACTTCAACCTCGTTGACCACGAGCCGGAAACGGTCGCCGAGTTCGATCATGCTCGCATTGACGGCCGGGCCCGGCCTGGTGTTGAAAACGAGGCGGGCCGGATCGGCCTTTCCGCCGATGCCGAGCGGATGCACCTCAAGCGACGGCTTTCCTGCCGCGATCGACGGACAGACCTCCAGCATGTGTGAGCCGAGCACCCGCTCGCGGCCGCGTTCGAAGTGGTAGGTGTAATCCTCCATGAAGCTCACCCCGCCGGGAAGGCCGGACGCCATGACCTTCATCGAGTGGAGCAGCGCCGCGGTCTTCCAGTCGCCTTCGGCGCCGAAGCCGTAACCGTCGGCCATCAGCCGCTGCGCGGCAAGGCCCGGCAGCTGCCGGAGTCCGTGAAGGTCTTCAAAGGTGGTCGTGAAGCCGGAGTAGCCTCCGGTCTCGAGAAATGCGCGGATGCCGAGCTCCTGCCGGGCCGCTTCGCGGATCGAGGCCATGGCCGCGCCGGAGCGGTCCGGAACCGTGTAGAGCTCGAAATACTCCTTTACAAGCGAATCGACTTCGCCGTCGGTGATCCGGCCGATATATTCGAGAAGATCGCCGACGCCATAGCCGTCGACCGTATAGCCGAAGGCGATCTGGGCCGACACCTTGTTGCCTTCGGTGACGGCGACTTCACGCATATTGTCGCCGAAACGCGCGATTTTCATGGTCTGCGAATCCCGCCACGCCACGGCTACGCGGACCCAGACGTCGATCTTCCGCTGCACTTCGCGGTACTTGTAGAAGCCGTTGACAACCCGGCGCGAAAGAGCGAGCCGGGTGCAGACGAAGCCGAATTCCCGGTCGCCGTGGGCCGCCTGGTTCAGATTCATGAAGTCCATGTCGATTTCGGACCACGGAATTTCGCAGTTCGCCTGCGTATTCAGATGCAGCATCGGCTTCTGCAGCAGTTTGAGGCCGTTGATCCACATCTTGGCCGGGCTGAACGTGTGCATCCAGCAGATGACGCCGGCGCAGCCGGGATCGCTGTTGGCCGCGACGATGGTTTCGGTCACTTCAGCCTGCGTCGTCACGGTCGGACGCCAGACGATGCGCTGAGAAATGTTGCCGTCCCGGTTCAGGGCATCGACGACGGCGCGGCTGTCGGCGGCGACCTTCTTCAGGGTCTCTTCCCCGTACAGGTGCTGGCTGCCGGTGATGAACCAGATGTCATACTTTTTTTCGTCAATTCTTCTGGCCATAATAAGCGTTCTTTCCGTGTTTGCGACTGTAGTGCTTTTCGATCAGCGAAGCTTTGAGGCGCGGCGCATCCGGATTGATCCGTTCGGTCAGGTATGCCATGCGGCAGAGCTCTTCGAGCACCTTCGCATGGTAGACGGCCTTCTCGGCATTGACTCCCCAGGTGAACGGGCCGTGCCCGGCCACCAGAACCATCTGAATCTCATCCGGATTCAACTTTTCCGCCCTGAAGCTTTCGACGATCTGGTTGCCGGTTTCGGTTTCGTAGTCATTGGCGATGCGTTCGTCCGCCATCAGCGGCGTGCAGGGAATGTCGCCGGCGAGATGATCGGCGTGCGTCGTGCCGTAGATCGGCACCGGACGCAGCGCCTGCGCCCAGGCGACCGCATGGGTCGAGTGCGTATGCACGATCCCTCCGATGTGCGGAAATGCATTGTACAGGACAAGGTGCGTATTCACATCGCTGGAGGGGCGCAGCTCGCCGTCGACGACGTTTCCGTCCAGATCGACGATCACCATGTCCTTCGGCTCCATCCGGTCGTAATCGACGCCGGAGGGCTTGATGGCGAAAACGCCGCGATTGCGGTCGATCGAGCTCACGTTGCCGAAGGTATAGATGACGAGCCCGAGCTTCGGCAGCTCGAGATTCGCCTTCCAGCACTGTTCCCTGAGTTTCTTAAACATTTTTCATGGTCTCCTCTTCCAGAAGTTTGCCGTATGCGAGATATCGCCGGTACTCTTCCTCATAAACCGCCGCGTGCGCCGGATCCGGTTCGTAGACGCGGTCGACCCCGGCGCCCATTTTGCGCATGGCCGCGTCGAGGTCGGGATAAACCCCGGCCGCCGCCGCTGCAAACATCGCCCCGCCGAGCGCACACGCCTGTTCGGCGGCGGGCGTCTTGATCGGCAGGTTGAAGACATCGGCGCACATCTGCATGATGAACGGGGATTTGCGCGCGATTCCGCCGATGGCCGCGACGGCCTTGACCGGAACACCCTCTTCGCGGAACCGTTCGATGATCCGGCGCGCGCCGAACACGGTCGATTCAGCCAGCGCCCGGTAGACCATCGGAGCGCTCGAACCGAGATTGAGCCCGAGGACGGCGCCGCGCAGGTGCGGATTCGCGTCCGGCGTGCGGCGGCCGTTGAACCAGTCGAGCGCGAGGATGCCGGTTGAACCCGGCGGAATCGCCGCCGCCTCTTTTTCCAGCTCCGGAATCGAAACTTCGCCGGCCCAGCCGAGCAGCCGCTTGAACCATGCGTAGACGTCCCCGAAAGCGGATTGCCCGGCCTCGAGTCCGACCATGCCCGGAATCACCGAGCCGTCGACCTGCCCGCAGATGCCGCGGACGCAGGTGTCCACCTCCGGCGCGACCAGGATGTCGCAGGTCGAGGTTCCGACCACCTTGACCAGTTCATAGGGCGCGATCTGGGCGCCGACCGCGCCGAAGTGACAGTCGAACGCGGTGCCGGCGACAACGACGTTTCCGGGCAGTCCGAGCCTGCCTGCCCATTCCGGCGAGAGTGTGCCGACCGGAACGTCGGCGGTGCAGGTTTCGGTGTAAAGCCGGGAACGGAGGCCGGCCAGCAGCGGATCGACTCCGCTCAGAAACTCCTCCGGCGGCAGCCCGCCCCACGATGCATGCCACATCGCCTTGTGTCCGGCGGCGCAGCGGCTGCGGACCATGGTCAGCGGATCAGTGCGTCCGCAGAGCTCGCCGGCAATCCAGTCGCAGTGCTCGACCCAGCTGAACGCGGCGCCGCGGACTGCCGGGTCGCTCTTCAGCGTGTGCAGGATCTTGCTCCAGAACCATTCGCTTGAATAGATGCCGCCCTCGTACATCGTGTAGTCGGTTCCGCCGTGCGTTTTCGCGTATTCGTTGATCCGGGCGGCCTCGGCGATGGCGGTATGGTCTTTCCAGAGGATGAACATCGCATTCGGATTTTCGGCGAATTCCGGCTTCAGCGCGAGCGGCGTGCCTTCACGATCGACCGCACACGGCGTCGAGCCGGTCGTATCGATGCCGATGCCTGCCACCCGGGCCGGATCGACTCCGGAGACGACGCGCCGGATGACGACTTCAATGCCCTCCAGATAATCGAGCGGATGCTGCCGGAAGCGGCTTTGCGCCGCATCGCAGTAAAGTCCTTCGCTCCAGCGCCGGTAGGGATGGACGTGCGAAGCGAGATTTTCTCCGGTCTCCGCGTCGATCAGAACCGCCCGGACGCTGTCCGAACCGAAATCAATGCCGATCAGAAGCCTGCTCATAACTCTCCGTCTGTTTCAGTTATTGGTTCATCTGGCCCTCCGCAGGACGACGGTGGACATCGGAGCGACCTTCAGCACGGTTCCGCCCGCGATTTCGCCGCCGTCCGGCAGGCGCTTATAGACAATATTCTTCGGCGTCGTGAAGGTGAACTCCCGGGACGACGCATTCATGGCGAAGAGATACGGACCGTAAAGAAGCTTGTAGAAATCCCCCCGTCCGGCGAGCGGATTCTCCTGCCCCGTTCCGGCCGTTTTCGGAAGCCGGGCGATCGGAAGGGTTTCTCCGGCATGGATCGAGCGGACGTTGTCCGGGTAGTTGAGCCCGCCGGCACCGACGCCGGAATTGGTCCAGCCGGGCCGGACGAAGATCCGGCCGGACGGCTGGAATTCGACCTCCTGCCGGACTGTGGCCAGACGTTCGAGCACCGGCGTGACGTGGTGAATCCGGGCGAGGAAGTTCACCGCGTGCGGAGCCCGCCAGTAGAGCGAGGCGTACAGGATCTCCGAGCCGTATTTGACCGCGAGCACACCGCTCTCTTCGTCGCTGAAGACGAAGTCCGGCTGTCCTTCACTCATCGGCAGCCGGGAAGAGCTCGCCGGCTGCGCCGTCAGCAGCCGGTAGTGCTCCGGCACATGCAGCAGCCCGAACGTCGTGCGGAACTCCCGGTCCTCCATCTGCCTGTCGAGCGACGGAAAAAACTGCCGCTCCCCGAACATCTGCTGAACGATTCCGGTCGAGTACGGTTCGAGCACCGCCGCAGCCGCCTGCAGCACGGATGCACCGCTTTCGGGACGCTGGACGTAGGTCACATCACCGGGAAACTGCATGTCGCGCCAGCCGATGACCGTCTCGAGCCGCATGACCGGATTGTGCGCCAAATTCAGCGCCGGATAACGGAAAAAGCTGCGTGCCCGGATCATTTCGCGCAACACGCCGAGAATCCGTTCATCCCCCGGCTTGCCGGGCTCCGGCCGCGTCGCCTGATAGATCGCGGCAGCCAGCGCCGGCAGTTCCCCGTCATTGCCGTCGTAGCCGAACTCCTTCGGCAGCCGCTTCGCGGTGAACAGACGATCGCTCCCGCCGGACTTCAGAACCGGTTTCCCTTTGCCGTCCAGGGGGCCGGACCAGGGTTCGAGCCCGACCGACTCGTAAAGACAGCCGAGGACCACCTCCGGCGGCAGCCCCTTCGACGGATCGAGCAGCCTGAGCCCCCGGTTGTTCCGGTACAGGTTCAAATCGACGATCATCGACTGCTTCGGATGACGGCTGCGGGAGGCGGCCAGGTGACGAACGCCCGCCTCAAGCATATCGGCCCACGCCTTGCGGCGCCGGACCGGCTGCCCGTCCGGTCCGCGCAGCTCTTCGTCAAGATACGGACCGAGATCCTTGTGAAGCAGCCGGACCGCCTCGGCGGCCGGGCCGAACCCGGTCCATGCCGGATAGACCGCCGAACGGTCGTCGGAGGCCAGAGACGGGTCCTCCCGCCAACGCAGGTAACAATTGTCCAGCCCGGCGACGATCCGCCTGACCGCCTCCGGATTCCGGCAGGCCCTGCTCCACTCCAGCCCGGCGGCTTCGGCGGCCATCAGGAGCTGCATCTGGTTCGTAAAACGCCCGTCCGGACCGAGGAGCCGGTCGAGTTCGCGGTTGACGCGCTCTTTCAGCGCCTCGAACGACTCCGGCTGCTGCGGCGGAAGCACCGGCTCGGGACGGGCGCCCTGCCTGTCCTCCGCCGGCGGTTTGAAGTAGCTGTGATCGTGAACGTAAAAGCGGTAGAGCCCGCGGCTCGGCGTGAGCATCTTCTTCTGGTACTGCTCGAAGGTCCGTCCAGGTTCCCAGATGCGGCCGGTCGAAACGATCTCGAATTCGACGCGCTCCCGGCGGTAGGTGGCCGACATCGGCAGCGGCAGCGTCACATAGTAAAACCGGCCCGGAACGGCCGGTTCCGGGCTGCCGTAATCGAGCAGACCGATATCCCCGCGGCTGCGGTAGCCGACCTGCCTGCCGTCGGCATGCAGTATCAGCAGATTTTCGTTCACGTCGCCGCCCCAGAGCTTCAGCGTCACGTAGTTCTGCCGGTTCGGATTGACCCGGAGCTTGAATTTGACGCTGCCGCCCTGCCAGGAGGCCGGGGCGCGGGGCAGAAGGATTCGGGCGGGCTCATCCAGACCGCCCCGGATGACTTCGCTGTCGTCGCTCTCCAGCCCGTGGCTTTTTTCGGAACCGGGTTCGCCGAACTGAATCGCGTCGTAAATTGCCGCCCGGGCGCTCCAGGCGGCCAGGAGCGCCGCCGCAATACCGAGCATGGTCAGAATCGATTTCATAACTGTGGATGCCTTTTCGTTGTCTTCGGGCGGAACACGCTTTCCGGAGTGAGACCGCCCGATTTCCGGTACTTTTCCTTACTTTATCACCGCACAACGGATAATTCCAGTTGCCGAAAGCTTCTTTCTCGACCATTCCCGCCCGAAAAAAAGAAATCCGGCGCCCGGCAAGGGAGTCGGATCGATCCGGCAGACGGGAGAATGAACTTTCAGCCGTGCTCCAGCAGGTGAATCATCGCCTCGCCCACGGCTGCGGCGGAATCCGGATTCTGCCCGGTCACGAGGTTGCCGTCGACGACGATGTGCGAAAGCCACGGTTCGCGGCTCAGGTAATGGGCTCCCGCGCTCTTCAGGCGGTCCTCCAGCCGAAAGCGGACGGAAGAAGAATCCTCCGGATTCGCATCCTCTTCCGCGTTCGAGAGTCCGGTCACGCCGCGCCGGAACACGAGCGGATGCCCGTCGCAGCGGGTTCCCCCGAGCAGCGCAGCAGGGCCGTAGGAGACGGCGCCGACCACCTTCCCGGAGTCGAGCATGCGGCCGAGCAGCCGCGTGTTGCCGGGGTCGGCCGCGAGCCGTTCCCCGGGACAGCAGCGGCCGCCCGGGTAGAACACCGCGTCGAACTGCCAGTCCGCAACCGATTCGAGCGGGAAAAGCCGCGCCAGCGCCGGGTCGAAACCGTCCTTCCAGCACTCCTGCAGATACTCCGGCGCGTTTCCGCGCAGAAGTTCGAGATCCAACGTCCTGCCGGCGCAGTGCGGGGCTGCCACGAAAACCGCATAGCCGGCCTTGCGGAACAGGTAATACGGAATCGTGAATTCGTCCAGCCCTCCGCCGTTCACGCAGCGGCGGCAGGTCTCTTTGTCGAGCGACGCGAGAATGATCAGTACCTGCTTCATGTCGAACCTCCCAAAAGCGACCGCTGCGCCGGAATGTCCTTTTTTTCCGGCGCATTGCAACTCCACTCTTCACTTATTCATTATACCTGTTATTTCCGAAAAAGCAAGTGCGGATTCGATTTCCGGGATGCATATCCGTCTCTTTCACAACAGCTCTCCGTACCGCCGGATGTAGCGCCGCTTCATGAACTGAGTCAATGCCATGTAGAGAATCAGCGTCAGCGCCAGATAACCGAAGTAGATGCCGGGGAGCGGAGCCAGCCCGATCCGTTCCCCGAACCCGGTAAACGGCAGCGCGGTCGCCAGAGCGATCCCGGCGCCCGAGAGCACGAACACCGGAAAGGAAGCCCGGCTCTGCAGGAACGGGAGCTTCGGCGTGCGGATCAGATGAATCACCAGCGACTGCGACCACATCGATTCGATGAACCAGCCGGCCTGGAACACGGCCTCGTAGTATTCGCGCAGCTCTTCGCTGCCGAGCTGGTGATACAGCAGCCCGCCGCACACGGCCGGACAGATGACGTAGAACATCAAAAGATAGGTCGTGATGTCGAACACCGAGCTCGACGGTCCGATCCGCAGCATGAAGCCGGCCACCGACGATGCATCCCAGGTGCGCGGCTTCTTCAGGTAGTCCGCATCGACGTTGTCCCACGGAATCGCCGTGCACGAGATGTCGTAGATCAGATTAAGCAGCAGGAGCTGCATGCTCAGCATCGGCAGGAACGGCAGAAATGCGCTGGCGATCAGCACCGAAAACATGTTGCCGAAATTCGAACTCGCGGTCATCTTGATGTACTTGATCATGTTCGCGTAGGTCCGCCGCCCTTCAAGGATGCCGCTTTCAAGCACCATCAGGTCCTTTTCGAGCAGGATGATGTCGGCCGATTCGCGCGCGATGTCGACCGCGGTATCCACCGAAATCCCGACATCGGCGGCCTTCATCGCGGCTGCGTCGTTGATGCCGTCTCCGAGAAAGCCGACGGTGTGGCCGTTGCGGCGCAGCACTTCGACGATCCGTGCTTTCTGCTGCGGCGAGAGCTTCGCGAACACATTCGTCTTTTCGACGGCAGCGGCAAGTTCGCCGTCATCCATATGCTCGATCTCGCTGCCGAGCAGCAGGCGGTCGATGCCGAACTTGACCTGGCGGCAGATGCAGCGGGTCACACGGTCGTTGTCGCCGGTCAGCACCTTGGCCGCCACACCGTGTTCGCCGAGCACCCGGATCGCTTCCTCGGTCGTGCTTTTCGGCGGGTCGAGAAAGGCGAGATAACCGATCAGCACCATATCCGCTTCGTCCCGGACCGAAAACGCGCCGACCGGAGACGGGCTGTTCTTCTGCGCCACGGCGATCACCCGCATGCCGTTGTCGTTGAAGCGTTCGACCGTGCGCAGGATTTCGGCTGCGATTTCGTCTGTCAGCGGCTCCACGCGGCCCCGGTACTCGACATGGGACGATACGGCAAGCATCTCCTCGACCGCGCCTTTGGTGATCATCTGCGTTTTTCCGCTGCTGCGGTCGGCGACCACGACACTCATGCGGCGGCGTTCGAAATCGAACGGAATCTCATCGACCTTCTCGCAGGATTCGATGAGCGAATCAATGCCGTCCGGCCACATCTCCCGGCTCTTTTCGATGATCGCGACATCCATGAGATTGCGCAGACCGGTCTGGTGAAAGCTGTTGAGGAAGGCATGGCGCAGCACTCGCAGGTCCTCGTTGCCGTGGATGTCCATATGGATTTCAAGCACGACCTTATCCTGCGTCAGCGTTCCGGTCTTGTCGGTGCAGAGGATATCCATCGCACCGAAATTCTGGATCGAGTTCAGATTCTTGATGATGCACTTCCTCTTCGACATCGCGACCGCGCCTTTTGCAAGGCAGGTCGTCACGATCATCGGCAGCATCTCCGGCGTCAGGCCGACCGCGATCGAAACGGCGAACAGAAACGCCCCCTGCCAGTTCCCTTTGGTGAAGCCGTTCAGGAAGAGCACGACCGGCACCATGACCAGCATGAAACGGATCAGCACCCAGGAAACCGAGTTGACCCCCTTCTCGAAACCGGTCGCCGGCCTCGGGGCGTCGAGCGAACCGGCCATGCCGCCGAGCACGGTGTCGTCGCCGACCGCGAGAACGACGGCGACGGCGGTGCCGGAGACGATATTGCTGCCGAAGAAGGCCAGCGCCGGATTCTCCAGCAGGGTTTCGCAGGACGAAGCCGCGGCGGATTTCTCCAGCGGTTCGCTCTCGCCGGTCAGGGCGGCCTGGCTGATGAAGAGATCCTTCGAGCGGAGGATGCGGACATCGGCCGGAACCATGTCGCCGGCGGCGAGATGGACGATGTCGCCGACCGCGAGCTCCTCAAGCGGAAGCTCGGCTTTTCCCGCCGGATCGCGTTCAACGGCGGCGGTGGTACGGACCATCTCGCTCAGCCGGGCGGCGGCATTGCCGGAACGGGTCTCCTGAATAAAGCGCAGGAACCCGCTCACGAACACCATGGTCAGCACGATTCCGACGGTCATGGCGTCTTTCTCTTCCGGCACGGCGAACCAGACGTCGGTCACGAATGAGACCGCCGCAAGCGCGAACAAAATCAGGGTGAACGGGTTGATGAACGCTTCGGCAAGCCGCGAAAGAAACGGTGCTTCCCCGTGGCGGGTGATCTGGTTTTCGCCGTATTCGCGGCGCATGCGGCGGAGCGTATCCTCCTGCAGTCCCCTGACGGAAAACTCCGGCAGCACCGATTCCGCGCCGTTTCGTGCGGCGCCCAGCAGCCGTTCCCGGACCAGTTTTCTCCTGCGTTCGAGTTCGGCGGTAAAAACTTTCTTCTTCATGCTCAAAATCTCCAGTTTGCGTCAGTGTGCAAAGGGGAGGAGCCGGGGACGGAATCACTTCCGGCGCCGCGAAGAATGCGGACAGCCGGAAGCGCCTCGTCCCGGAGGCTCCACGTTTCGTTTGCTTCCTTCGTCCATTTTTTCACCTCTGGTTGGTTTGCGCCCGCTCCGGTTTCCGGCGGAACGGCATTCCGGGCATAAAAAAACCGCCGTGTGCGGACGGCGGCGGATGCATAACTCTCGAGTTCGTTCCTGCGGCTCTTTCTTTTCGAACCGCCCACCGTCCAAGCTTCGGCATCGGAGGGCGATGAAATTACATTAGTCCACACCTTGGTTTCGATGTGGACTGCTGACCGGCTTGCAGTGTCTCCACTGCTTCGCGGCAGTAACCCGTATCCCTCCGATAGCTTCGCCTACCGGAAAACTGTTTCTCAGTATAACACGAAACAGCGGATGTTTCAAGTCCTTTTCGAAATTTTCCCGGGTTTTAAGCAGCAATGGAGCATTCGGCGAATGTATTGATGAGCGAATGTTCCTTTCGGAAAATTGCGATTGGTCAAAGACTGAAGAATCGGCAGGAAAGCCGGTGAGGCGAGAAGTTCAACTGCTTCGGAGATATAGTTGAATTCCATTTCTCCATCGCTTCTGGAGAGTTCGGCGATCAGTGCACTTTCCGTGCCCGCTACATGACGGCGTGCAAGGGAAAGCAGCGCCTGACCGCGCATGACCGGGAGCTTCGATTGTGTCAACTTCCACAATGTCTCATGCAGTTCCGGATAATCGGTTGTACAGCTGGAGAGGTTGAAGAGCGCCCAGTCGCAAACATCGATTTCAGTATCCTGCGAGAGTTCTGCCAGCACCTCCGCCTCGTCCCGGTTTTCGCCCGGCAGTCCCCAGGCGACGACATGCCGGATTGCCGGATTCGGATGGCGGGAATAGATCATAAGCTTCCGGAATCCCGCCGGAATCCCCTGCCAGCTCAAGGCTCGGAGCAGCACTTCGAGCTCTTCATCGTCCGCAGCCTCATCGATCGCCGGCAGCAGCAAAGCGACCGTTTCGGCCGGCAAGCTTCTTCGCTCACTCCTCCGTCGCTGCAATTGGGAGAGGATTTGCGCCCCGCAGATGCGGTTCAGGCGCACCCCGCTCTCCAGGTATTTTTTTCCAATTTCAAATTCATGCCGGCCGCCGCGTTCGTGAAGAATGGAAAGCGGCTTCCACGGATTCAAATTGCTCCGCTCTATTTGAATCCGGCACTGTACTGCGATTCTTTCGCTCGACATCGCTTTCCAATTCATCTGCGATTTCCCGGCGAGCAATTTAACGGGAGCGTTGAAGTTCCGGCAGCCTGGGCGCGAGGTCGCTCAGCGCGAGATTCAGCGCCTGCCGCATGAGGTCCGCGTAGAGGCTGACGTCTTTGCCGATCCGCGCATAGATCCAGTGGACGATGTAATCCTCGCCGTCGTAATCGTAGCGCCAGACGATTCTGCCGGTTGCGCGCTCAACCAGCTCGAAGCTGACGCCGAGCGCGTTGCGCGACACACCTTCAGGCGCGCCGACCGCCCAGAGCGCCGGGGAGAGAAAGTAACTGATGCAGTAGGTCAGCATCGCACCCGAATAGAACGTATTGTTGACGCTCCCGCGCCAGAGGTACTCCGCGTCGGTCCGGCCGGCCGAATCGGCCAGTTCCACGCGGCCGAAAAGGCGGGACGCCTTCAAGCTCAGCACCGAAGCCTCCGCCAGATCCAGCGACGGATTGAAGTGGAACCGCCCGAGCGACACGAAGTCGTCGCTGCGTTCCGGGAACGGCTTCTTCACGTAGCCGTACGGCATCAGCGGCAGAAGTCCGAGGTAGAACGATCCGCTGTCCGCCGCCGGCGCAAGCTGCTGCAGGCTCTTACGGCTCCGCTGATCGAGGAACGGCAGCACGGCGATGCTTTTCGCCTCCGGCGGCCCTGCGAAACTGACCATCGGCTCCGCGGCGGCGCTGTAATCGAAGGTCGCCACATTCGTGCACCCGGCCAGCAGCAGGAAACCGGCCGCCAGCAGAGCGCTCTGCAACAGAAGTTTTTTCATGATTTCTCCCCTTTCCCGGCCCGCCCCGGATGATTACCAGCCGAAGCTGCCCTTGATTTTCTTCGTGCCGAACGGCTTGTTATAGGTCCAGATCACTTTGCCGGTGTCGATGTCGGCCAGCTTCAGATTGAAGGAGTAGACCTGCACCTTTTCGCCGTCGGTGTCGACGCGGTTCCAGAGGATGCCGCCTTCGAGACTGAGCCGGGGCGCTTCCAGCCGTCCTTTTTTGGCGACGGTGCTCTGGTTGAAGTTGTCGTCCTTACGCAGGTCGCGCGCCTCGGAAAAGGTCGCCGAGGCATCGCGGCCGGTCGCCAGCGTGACTTCGACCTTCCCGGAATTCAGCAGCGCGGTGCAGAGTTCGTCGGTCACCAGCCCCATCTGCAGATTCGGATCGTCGGTTTTGTTCTGCAGGTGTCCGACCTGCATGAGCGGCACGGCGAGCGTGTCGCCCTTCTCCCGCCGGTACTGGGCGAGAAAGCGGTCGAAACTCGGGCTGGCCATCGCGTTCTCGGCCGCCGCCCGCGCGGCCATGAAGCATTCGGCCTGCGACACCGTGCCGAGCGCCCGGGCCGTGTTCGCGCCGGGATCGGTCGGGTCGAAGGTCGTGGTTTTCGTCGAAGAACAGCCGGCAGCGAGACCGGCGGCAACGAGACCGGCGGCAAACAGCATGATTGTTTTCATCGGTATTTTTCTCCTTATTGGGCGGGATGATCTTCCGTATATTCATCCCAGTTGTACACTTCAGTTTTCGTTTCGGGGCCGCTGCAGCCGCAGAGAACGGCACCCGTCACCACGGCAGCGGCGGCCGCCAGCAGCAGCGCGCGCATGTTATTCCGCCTCCTTCAGGCTGATGGAGAAGTCCTTGCAATCGCGGCTCGGAGCGATTGACTGGATCTGAACCTCTTCGCCCGGAATGACGGTCATCTCCTTCCAGGTCGAGACAATCGAATCGACCGCCATGCCGTCCTTGTCGAACCAGGTGAAGCGATACTGGATTCTGTACGGATTTTCTCCGGTCAGGCCGCTCCACATCTGCGAGAAGAAGCCGACGCGCACGTTGACCGCCGTAATCTGGACCCGCAGCAGGCCGTCCGGCGTCGTCGCCGTATTGATCCCGGTCAGTTGCAGGCGGTCGGCCAGAAAGCCGTCGGTCACGAACCGCTTGTCGTTGACGACGTTCGGCGTCATGGTTTTGTCGGCGTTCTCGACCCGGTTCACGGTGTTCTGGCACCCGGTTCCGGCGAGCAGCAAGCCGCCAGACAACAGAGACAACCACAATTTTTTCATATCGGACTCCTTCTTGTCTTATTGAGGCAACCCCAGCACCTGCACGCGAAGCTCTCCGGCGGCAGGGGCGTTGACGTAAACAATGGCGGAACGGTCCGCCTCCGGAATGACCACGCTTCTCTCTCCGCTCTTCCGGCCGTCCGGTTCAAGCACGACGGTCCGGTTCTCCGGCATCGGCAGAATGCAGAACTGAAACTCTTTCGGCAGAATCTCCCAGCTCCGGGTGTCGGCCGTGTTGAATGCCGCGCGGTAGACCATCGAGGCCAGCAGAACCGCCGCTCCGGCCGCTTCATTCTCCCGGCCGACCGCCCAGGCGCCCGCATAGCCGGCACCCTCCTTGATCGCGGTCGAAAGGACGATCCGCGTGATCATGCCGGGCAGCCGCTCGTCGTACTCCTGCGCGAGAATCGCGTCCATGTCGGCCAGAAGCCGGGTTTCGCCGCTCTGACCGCCGGCGATGACCTTCAGAAAGCGGTACGGCGCCGGATAATATTCGCAGACCGGATAAGCGGTCATGACCGGGTAATAAATCGCCACCTGCCGGAACGCCGCGCTGCGCCCGTTCGCAAAGAGCACATACACGCAGTCGCGGTCAAGCGGAAAATCGAACGGCCTGACCTCTTTGAGGTCCTCCGGCACTTTCTGTTTCGTCCGGTCGAGAATCGTCACATACAGCTGCCGCACCAGCGGATTCGACGGCAGCGCCTCGTAAAGCCGCGCCCAGTCGATGCGCGCATTGTCCGCATCCCCTTCCAGCAGCGAACCGAGCCCGGACAGGAACAGCGCAGCCGGATTCAGGAAGTTTCCGTAGCCGCGATGCGCGATTTTCCGTGTTTCGGCCAGCGCCGCGTTGAATTCCGCACTGTCGCTCCGGCCTGCCACGGCGGCACCTCCTCCCCTGACGCTGGAGGCGGCGCCGGGATTGCGCTTCTTCGCCTCGGCCAGCGATTTTTCCTCCTCCTCGAAGAACTTCCGGTACTTCTCGTGGACCTCCTTCTGAGCGGTGCGGAGCCGCCGGAGCTGAGCGAAAAACGACTCCGGCCTCCCCTCGCCGAGATAGGCCAGCGATTTGAAGATCGAGAGCGCGATGCGGTCCCGGCCGAAGCCGCGATACGGCAGCGCATTCAAATTGGTCAACAGCGCGCCGCCCTCCCCGCCCGCATCGCGCACACTGACGGTCGGCCGGTCGTCGTAATCGGCGATCAGCGCCTCGGCCCGCTCGAATTCGTTGACGCTGCGCCGGTAGTCGCCGATATTGAAAAAGAAGGCTCCGGCTTCCAGCCGCCACATGAGCTCGTCGCCGGTGTTGAGGGCAGACTTGAGCTTTTCCGAAAGACGCAGCTCGACCCGGGCGTCCTTTCCGGCGAGATACTCGGCCATCAGCGGCTCTTTCTGCAGATGCGAGTTCGTGATGCTCGAGCAGCCGGTGAACAGCAGCACTCCCACGGCCGCCGCCGCAAACCGGAACCTGGTCAGAACCTTCACCCGAGCCTCCCCGCGAATTCTATCGGCCGATCGCCCGGAACACGTTTTCGCCGATGGCCGGAATCAGCTGTTCGACGGCGTACTTGCCGTAATCCTCGGCGGTCCAGTCGTCGGTGTCCTCCTTCGCTTCAACATCGTCGAAATCGATCTTCTGACGGAACGGAATAACGGCGACGACCTCCCCGGTTCCGGTCGATAGAATCCGGATTTCGCCGTCAAGATTGCAGATCCGGCGCTCGACGGTCCGCTTGGAGGCCGCGATGTACTCCCGCTTCACCGTAACCGAAAAACGCGTGATTTCGGGACGGATCAGACTGTCGACCCGAAGCAGCTCGCCGATCCGGGCGAAGAGCGCCGGCTCGGCCGCATCGAGGCTGCCGATTCCGTTTTTACGCAGAATCGAGTCGACCGTCTTCAGATTCTGCAGCCGCATCCCTTTTCCCAGCAGGAAGCTTTCGAGCCCCGAGCTGAAACTGGCCGACAGGTAATCGGGAGGATTCTTCGCAGTGATGACCGGGTGCAGCATGGCGTAGATTCCGCGCTTCTTCGCCTCGGTGCCGAGCCCGATTTCGCGCAGGAGCCCGGGCAGCCTGTCCGCCAGCTCCTCAAGCGTGCCGACCGTATCCGTCACCTTCCGGTCCGGCAGGACATCCCCGGTGGAGGCGTCGATCAGCGAAAGCGAGAGATTCAGCCTCCTGCCGAATTTCCCGATGGTCGAAACGAGGATATATTTGACGGTCCTGATTTCGCCGAGCTTCGCCTTCTGCTTCGCGTTCAGCTCGGCCAGTCCGGAGTTGTCGGTGAAACCGATTTCGGCCAGCATCTGTTTCAGCGCCGAACGCGAAACAAGCTCGTAACCGCCGTCGACCGAACTCTCCAGCATGCCCCAGAAAGTTTCGATCTCCTGCGGAGTCACGCCGCCCTTCGCGGCCGGTTCGGCGATGGCGATCCGGTCGGCGGAAAAAAGAGCGCCGAACAACATGCAGACGGCGGCAATCGCCGGAATTTTCCTGATCATTCTGCTATTCTCCCTGTGATTGCGCGGCGGGCGCCGGGGCGCGGAAGCCGTTTTCGGCCACTGCCGCGAGGTCTTCGGCCGCCTGTTTCAACGCGGAGGTCATCAGCGTCTGAAACCGGTTATGGTCGATTTCGGATGCGGACGGACGCTGCTGTTCGCTGAGCGTCCCGGTGTAGACATTGCCGTACACGATCTGCCCGGTTCCGAGGTCGGCCACCTTCAGAATCACGTCGAGCTCCCAGGTGATGGTTTTCGTCTCGATGCCGTATCCCCTGAACGAACGTTCGCGGCTGCGGAGGTCGGAGACGGTCCCGAAAATCAGCAGCTCGGCACCGGATTCGGCCGCAAGCTGCTGCTGGAAATGTTCCGGAAAGCCGGGCCGGGCCGCCACTTTCTCCATTGCCGCAGTAACCTGCGAAACCTCGACCGGGCGAAACAGATGATTCATCCTGCCGAGATACGCGGCCAGATATTCGCCGCCGAGAACGACCGGGCGGGCCTCTCCCCTGACGGTAAGATTGTACAGCTCAAGCGCTCTGGCCCGATTCCAGCGGTTGTCTTCGATCTGCGCGTCGCGGTTCGCCTGGTTGGTGCGGGCGCTGTCGAAGGCGTCGATCATCCGGATAAAACCCTGCATGACCCGGTTGATCGAAAGCCGGTCGGCCGTATTCAGACTTTCCTGCGCCGGAATTTCGATCTTTTTGTTTGCCGCATCGAGAAAACGTTTCTGCCCGATTATATCAGCGGTCGTGAAGTCGAGCACGCAGACCTTGTACGGGGCCGTCTCCCCCGCATACAAAGCGACGGCGGCTGCAAGGCCCAATAAAAATGAAACCGTTTTTTTCATAACTCCTCCTGTGCGGCAGAACGGCGAAACGTCCTTTCCTTCAATGAATCTAACATAATGTGCGCGGCGCTCCGTGTCAAGCGGCGGCACGCGTAAAATGCGGAAAAGAAACGGCGGGACTCAATGCGCCAGCAGCACGGCGAACTGCTGCAGCAGGCCGACGGCGGCGCCGAGGATGTAGCCGAGCACCTGAATGGCGCCGAGATGTTCGGCCGCGATCCGGTTGATCATGGCGTGAAATTCCCGCACGTTCTGGTCGGCGATGGATTGCTCGATGCGGCGGTTCATGTCGAGCATGTCGATGATGAGCCGGCGGCCGTCGCGGGCCATCCAGTAGTCCAGGTAGCGCTGCAATGCCGGCAGCAGCTCCGAACGGACCCAGTTCCAGAGCGCATCCGAGCTCAGGATCTCATTCGCGGCCTGCGGAACGATTTCGGCGAGGTAGGCGTGCAGGAAATCGGCGAGCTTGACCTTGGCGCCGTCGAGAAACGCCTGGAGCTCCGGAGCGGCTTCGTCGCTGTGCAGCCACGCGCGCAGCCGCTCCGTCTGCATGGCGAGCTCTTCGCTGATGAGGCCGTGAATTTTCGCATCGCCGAGCTTCCGGGCGATCTCCCGCTCGATATCGTTCCAGTTCAGATGGTTGACGATTCCGGATGCGAAATCGCCCGAGCGCGGGATGAAGGCCAGCCGGTCGTTGACGTAGTTCCGGACGCCGTCACGCATGAATTCCCGCAGAAGCTCGCGGATCTCCGGCGTCCGCGTTTTCAGCCCGGCGACGATGCCGGAAGCGATCCGTTCCCTCGCTTGCGGCGAAGCGAGCTGCCCGGCCAGAACGTCGTCCCAGAATTTCCGCAGATTTTCCGGCGTCAGGTTCCGGTCGAGCGCCGCAAGCAGCGACTGTTCGACCCGGGGCTGCAGAAATGCGATGACCGACTCCTCGTTCTTCCGCAGCAGAAGCTGCACGGCGGAACGCACCTGCGTGAGCAGCTCGGGATCCGAAGCCATAGCCGAAATCCGGGCGCCGATCTCGCGCGAGATTTCCCCGGGTTTCAGCAGCCGCTCGGGAATCTCTTCGCCGAGTACATGGCCGATCTTCGCCTTGTTGGCAGGAACCATCCCCTGCTTCCAAAGTCCGAGTGAAAGCAGCCGCAGCCAGTGGAAACCGGTTCGTTCATACGGCTTGAACAACATCTCGATCGCAATGAAATTGGTCAGGAATCCGACCGCCGCCGCGGTCATGACCGGAAAAATCCAGAGCGAAAACCAGCCGGGGCCGCTCCAGCCGGTCGCGGCCTTCACGACGATCATAAGGATCGTCAGCCAGCTGATTCCCGAGAGAAACAGTAAAATTCGCGACATCCACCGGTTGTTCATGGCTTCTCCTGCAGCCCGGCCGGGAAGAGTGCATCCTCCCGGTTTCCCGCCGTCAGCGTTCGCGGTGGTCGATGACGCGGCGCGCCTTGCCCTCGCTGCGCTGGATCGTGTTCGGGGCGACGAGCTTAACGCGGACGCGAAGTCCGATCACGCCTTCGATGGCGGCGGTCAGCCGCTGCTGAAGCCCTTCCATCGAGCGGACCTTGTCCGAAAAAAGCTCTTCCGTGACTTCAACATCGACTTCGATGTTGTCGAGTCCGTGCTCGGTGGTGAGAAGGATGTTATAGTTCGCGGTGGTCCCCTCGACCGAAAGCAGCGCCGTTTCGATCTGCGACGGAAAGACGTTCACGCCGCGGATGATGAACATGTCGTCGCTGCGGGACGAGATTCGTTCGATGCGGCGGATGGTCCGGCCGCATTCGCACGGCTCGGCGACGATGCGGGTCAGGTCGCGCGTGCGGTAGCGAATCATCGGCATCGCGTACTTCGAAAGCGTGGTCAGAACCAGTTCGCCGAATTCGCCGTCAGGCAGAACCTCCCCAGTCTCCGGATTGATGATTTCCGGGTAGAAGTGGTCCTCGAAAATATGCATGCCCTTCTGACAGCAGCACTCGATGGCGACGCCGGGACCGATGATTTCGGAGAGACCGTAGATATCGTAAGCCTTGATGCCGGCGTCGTGCTCGATGCGCTTGCGCATCTCCTCGGTCCACGGCTCGGCGCCGAAAATGCCGGCGCGGATCGGCAGCTTGTGCATGTCGATGCCGACCGCGGCCGCCTGCTCGACCATATAGTAGAAGTAGGAGGGCGTGCAGCAGACGGCGGTGGTGCCGAAATCGCGCATCAGCATGATCTGGCGCTGCGTGTTGCCGCCGGAAGTCGGCACGACGGTCGCACCGAGCGCTTCGGCACCGTAATGGGCGCCGAGTCCGCCGGTGAAAAGCCCGTAGCCGTACGAAACCTGAATGACGTCCTCGTGGGTGAGCCCGCAGCTCGCGAGCGCGCGTTTCATGACCTGCATCCAGATGTCGAGATCCTGCCGGGTATAGCCGACCACGATCGGCTTGCCGGTGGTACCGCTCGAGGCGTGAAGCCGGACGACCTGCGACATCGGAACCGCGAAGAGCCCGAACGGATACGTGTCGCGCAGGTCGGCCTTTACCGTAAACGGAAGTTTGCCGAGATCGCCCAGCGTCCGGATGCAGTCGGGCGTGAGCCCGCGCTCATCCATGCGGCTGCGGAAGAGGGTGACGTTCGTATAGGCGTGGCGGACAATTTTCTTCAGGCGTTCCAGCTGCAATTCGCGCAGGTAATCGAGCTGCACGTAATCGAGCGCACTCAAGTCATCGTTCAGGTAAAGCGACATTTTTTACAGACCCTCGTTTGTTTGAATCGGGTAATATACACCGCAAACCGCCGAAAAACAACCGTTCCGGCGAGAAAAGGCGGCGCTTCATCCGCCGGAATCCAGAAGCCGGAGCGCGCAGGCAAGCGCCTCCTCCCGCGACGCGAACGCCCCGGCAAGCTGCCGGTCGAACACCTTTTCCAGCACAGGCCGGAAGCGCGGCCCCGGCCGGACTCCCGCCGCAACGAGGTCGCGCCCCATGACGAACGGCTCCGGCAGCGTCTGCAGATGCGGCGTTTCCGCCAGCCGGTCGAGCAAAAAGACGAAGACGTCGAGAATGCCGTGACAGGCGATGCAGTCCAGCCGGTGCAGTTCGAGCTCAAGCGGAAAATTCGGGTCGGCCAGAAGCCGCCGCAGCTTCGCCGGCTTCATCCGGGGAACCGAGGCGAACCGCATGTGGTTCCGGACCGCCTGAACGATGCCGTCGCGCTCCGCCGTCGAAAAGCGGAACCGTTCGAGAATGGCGGCCGCCGTCTCCGCCCCCGCCGTCTCATGGCCGAAGAAACGGATGCGCCCGGTTTCATCGCGGCTCTGCGTGACCGCTTTGCCGACGTCGTGCAGCAGGACGCTCCAGGCCAGCAGCGGGTCCGGCTTCGCCATATGCTCGAGCATCAGCAGCGTGTGAGTGAGAACATCTCCCTCCGGGTGAAATTCCGGCGGCTGCTCGACGCCGCGCAGCACCGCGACCTCAGGCAGCACGACCGCAAGAATCCCGGTCCGTTCGAGAAGCCGCACGGCTCCGGCCGGGTCCGGCCCGGTCAGCATCGAAGAGAGTTCGCCGCGCAGCCGCTCCCCGGTGAGTTCGCCGCACTTCGCGGCGAGACGGCGGATTGCGCGTTCGGCCGCCGGGTCCAGCCGGAACCGGAGACGCGAAACGAAGCGCACGGCCCGGAGCATCCGCAGATAATCTTCCGAAAACCGTTCTTCGGGCTCCCCGACCGTGCGGAGGACGCCGCGTTCGAGATCATCGATTCCGCCGACCGCATCATGCACGATTTCCGTCACCGGATCGTACCAGAGCGCATTGACGGTGAAATCCCGCCGCTGCATGTCGACGGCGAGGTCGCGCGTATACCTGACCTCGCCGGGGTGGCGCCCGTCGAGGTAGAAACGCTCCTGCCGCGCGGCGGCGACCTCGAATTCGAAACCGCCGTGCCGGACCAGCGAAACGCCGAAGCTCGCACCGACCAGACGGCTCCCGGGGAACAGTTTCGCAAGCTCCTCCGGCCGCGCCGCAGTCACGATATCGCAGTCGGAGAGCGGCCGCCCGAGCAGGGAGTCGCGTACCCCTCCCCCGACAATCCCGCTGTCGAATCCGGCGCCCTTCAGCGTGCGGATCACCGAAGAGGCGGCTTCGAGCAGCGGCGTCGGCCGGAACTGAACCGGGAGGAGCCGCATCTTATTCGACCGAGTGCATTCCGGCCGGATCCGGCTGCGTCGCGCGCGGATAACGCAGGCCGGTCGGCCCGAACAGCATGCAGTAGCCGGCTTTGTAGCCCTCCGGCAGTTTCAGCCGCGCCATAAGTTCGGGGAAATAATTGAGCGTTCCCAGGGCAAGCCCGCACCAGACCGTCCCGACGCCGAGCGACTGCGCGTAAAGCTCGAAATACGACAGCGCGATGACCGGATCGTAAGCCGGACACGGCGAATCCTCCTTCGCCGCCGCAACCACCATATGCGGCGCGCCGCGGAAGATCACGTCGCGCCCTTCGATGAACTGCCTGCGGTAACGCTCCATCCGGCTCAGGAACGGGTTGTCCGGGTCCTCCGCGAGCATGCCGGCGACCCGGTCCATGACATAATTGCGGAACGAATCCATGACCTCGACTTCGTCGATAAAGGCGAAATGCAGCGAATGCGCATTGACCCCGGTCGGCACGAAACGCAGCATGTCCTTGAGCTTGTCGAGCGTTACGCGGTCGAGATTCTCATGCCGGTAACTGCGGAACGAACGGCGATTCGCAATGAGCGACAGGATTTCGTCCGGGTCCGGAACCGCGTTGCCGGGCAGACTTTCTTCCGGATCGCGGCCGAAAATTTCGACCGCCGCGCGCGGGCAGACCGCCAGGCAGTGCTGGCAGCGGGTACAGCCCGGCTCCGCCCCCGGGATCACCCGGGGATACTCGGAATCGGGATCGAATTCAAGAATCGCCGGCGCGCAGTCGCGAATACAGGCTCCGCAGCGGATGCATTTCGATTCATCGACATGGAATTTCAGTTCTGTCATATTGCTTTACTCCTGTTCGGGCAAACAGCTCTCCCGTGAAACCGGTCACCGGTAGGCGAACTCCACCATCTGATGGCAGAGCAGCTCCGGCACAGTGAAGGAGATGCGCCCCTCTTTCTCCCGGTACGGCAGCTCCGTCCCCTGCGGAACGAGCCGGACGGAGCGGACCGGGCGGCCGAGCTTCACGGAAACTCCGACGTCGCGGAGCGGCAGCAGCTCTTCGACGACCTCGATCGGGCGGCTCTCCCTGAACGGCGAATTCGGAATTGCGATGCCCGGGCCGCCCCGGTTGACCGTATTCGCATAGAGCAGGTGCAGGACCGCCCGCTGTTCGGCAGGCTGCTCGAAGAGCGTGACCCGCGCCGTGGTCGGCAGGTTCGATTCGACCTGCCGCTCCGCGCCGATGAAGCGGCGGATCGCCTTCAGGACGAACTCCTGCAGATAAACCATGCCGAATGCGCGGTAGATCGTGAAGACCGGGTGTGCGAAATAGAGCACATTGCCGCTCATCGCGCCGGCGTCGAAGCCGGAGGGCTCCGTGCGGTACGGCGCATGCTGGTGGCTGCAGAAGTGGCGGAAGCTGCGGTTGAAATACGGGTCGAAGACCTTGCCGAGCGATTCCGCATCGCGGACCTTGATCCGGCGCGACGGAAGGTACATGACGAACGGCGTCTTCGCAAACTCCGGCGCGAAACCCGGCGCCGCTTCGATATAGTCCGGCGAATACGGACTCCAGCCCGCATCGGTGAACGGCAGGGAGAGCGCGAACGCATCCGATCCCGCCGCGAGCCCGCTGCCGGCCGACAGGATCAGTTTGCCGCCCTGCGCGGCAAAGAGTTCGAGTTTGGCCTTCAGCGCGTCGTCGAGCCGGATGTCGTCCGGCAGCAGCAGGAACTTGTAGCGTCCGAACTCCATTCCGGAATCGATCACGTCGAACGGAATATGCGCCTCGAGCAGCAGCCGTCCGGCGCCGACGTCGCTCGGCGACTCGCGTTTGCAGTTCACCGCCGAAGAGGCGAGAATCGCGATTTCGGCCAGCGACTCGACATTGTCGCACCACGCCTCTTTCTGCTCGACCTCGGCATAGGCTTTGCCGATCAACTCATAAGTGCTCTCGTCGAGCTCGCCGTCCGGGTGGAGCTGGTCGCCGACGCTGCATTTCGAGCCGTTGGCCAGCATCGCGGCGCACTCGTAGCGCAGCGCGTTCGGATGCTTGATCCCGCCGAATTCCCCCCAGGTCGTATGGAATTTCCCGGTCATGCCGAGAAAGTCCAGCCCGAGGTTCCGGCAGTAGGCGGCCGACATCGGGTAGTGGTCGTACCCCCAGCCGCCGGTCGGCAGGCTTTCGAGTTCGAGGTGGCTGAAATGTTTCAGGATTTCCGTGTCGCCGACCGTCACGTGGCCGCTGTTGTGGAACACCGGCATGTCGGGATTGAATTTCCGCGCCGCGGCGGTGGTGCGGACGTAATAATTCTCCAGCACCTTGCGGGCGAAGGCGATCCTGTCCGCCTCCTTCTCCGGGTCGAGCCCGGATTCCAGCATCCCTTTCATGCAGTGATTGCAGCAGCACTGCCCCTGGTTGATGATGTCGAGAAAAATGCCGTTCGCATCCGGGAACAGTTCGACCGTCTCTTCGATCAGGCTGCACAGATAGTCGAGGTACGGCGTGTTGAAACAGAGCTTGATGAAACCGCCGGTGAGCGGCTCGGGCCCCTTCCCCTCGTGCGAATACTCGTTCCATTCCGGGTGCAGCTGCGAAATCCGGTAGTTGAGTCCGGCGGTCACATAGACCGGCACCTTGACGTCGATCTCCTTCGCCGCATCCATCTGCTCGCGCAGCAGGTTGAACTTCAGATGCGGATGCATCGCCCCGACTTTGGTCGGATGGTAACTCCAGCCGTGATGACAGGCGGAAAAGCAGGTGATCGAATCGACGTGCGCCTTCTTCAGCCGCTCCTGCCACTCTTTGCGGTCGAATTTCTCTCCGATGCCGGGGATATCCGGCGAAGTGTGAAAGTCAAGATGAACCTGACGGAATCTCAAGTGATGCATACAACCTCCCTCGTCGACCTGTTTTATCGTTCAAAATCCCTTGATTGCCATGACGAATTCCGGGAACGACCCGACTTCGAACTCAAACTTTTCCTCGCGCGGCTCTCCGAACCCGTAACGGGCGAGCGCGCGGTGGCAGCCGGCCCGTCGCGCGGCTTCGAGATCCGTATAGTGATCGCCGAACATCCAGCACTGTTCAGGCGGCACATTGTGCTTCCGCATCAGAGCGAACAATGCGTCCGGCTCCGGCTTGAGCGGGAAATCCGAGTCGCCGCCGATGATGTCGGCGAAACATCCGCCGACGCCGAGGCAGTCCAGAATCCTCCGGCTCGCATCGGTCGGTTTGTTCGACAGAACAGCGAGCTGGATTCCCGCTTCGCGCAGCTCCGCGAGTCCCCGCGAAACGCCCGGATAGAGCGCGGTCGTCTCGACCAGATGCCCGGCATAATAACGCTTCATGCGCCGCAGGGCTTCCTCGAAATCGACGTCGGAATCCGCAATCGCGCGGCGCACCAGGTTCGCCACGCCGTTGCCGACGAAACGGACGATCCTCTCGGTGGCAAGCGGCTCAAGCCCCATCGAACCGCGCATATGGTTCACTGCTCCGGCCAGATCGTGCCGGGAGTCGATCAGCGTCCCGTCCAGATCGAATACAATCAATTTCACCATTGTTCCGTATGACTCCTATCCCAGAAACGGAATCTGCGTGATCTGCGGCAGCCGTGCGAACGAATCGATGTCGAATGCCGAAAATTCACGCTTCTTCCAGTAATGATATCCCAGGCCGCCGATCATGGCGGCATTGTCCGTGCAGTATTTGCGGGCCGCGAGGCGAAGCCGGACGCCCGGCGGCGTCAGCCGCTCGAACCTCTCCCGCAGAACGCTGTTGCAGGCGACGCCGCCGGCGACCACGATGGTTTTCGCGCCGGTCTCCTTCGCGGCGGCCAGCGTCTTGCGGGTCAGCACGTCGACGACGGCCTCCTGATAGGAGGCGACGGTATCCCTGAGCAGCGCCTCCGGCAGTCTGCCGCTTTCGTCCGCATGATGCTTCACATGGTAGAGCAGCGCAGTCTTGATGCCGCTGAAACTGAAATTATACCGGTTTTCCGGCGCGAGCGGTTTCCCGGCCGCGCCGGTCAGCGGGCGCGGGAATTCGAACCGGTGCGGATCTCCGCCCTCGGCCGTCCGCTGCATGACCGGGCCGCCCGGATAGCCGAGATTGAGCAGCTTCGCGCCCTTGTCGAGCGCCTCGCCCGCCGCGTCGTCGATCGTGCCGCCGAGCGCGGTCGCCTTTCCGTCCCGCCCGATGAGGACGAGCGAGGTATGTCCGCCCGAAACGACGAGCGCGAGCAGCGGGTAGCTTGCCCCGTCCTCGAGCGCGCGATTCGCCTCATCGAGGAACGCGCCGTAGATATGCCCGATGAAATGATTGACTCCGACATACGGAATCCGGTTTCCCATCGCGAGTCCCTTTGCAAACGACAGCCCGACCAGCAGCGCCGGGATCAGGCCCGGCCCCTGCGTGACCGCGATCGCGTCGATCTCCGCCAGCGTGACGCCGGCCTCGCGCAACGCGCCGTCGAGCACCGGCGTGAGTGCGGTCAGATGCTCGCGCGCCGCAAGCTCCGGCACCACGCCGCCGTGCGCCGCATGTTTCGCAATCTGCGACGCGACGCTGCTCGATAAAACTTCATATCCGTCTTTCACAACGGCAGCCGCGGTTTCGTCGCAGCTGGTTTCGATTCCCAGAATCAGAGCCATTTTGAAAAAAATCCTTGCACAACTTGATATTTGAGAAATATACTATATCTTTGATGCAAACACAAATACCGTATGAAAAAAACCGTCGAAATAACCCGGGAGCTGCTGTTCGGCAGACGGCGCCTTCCATCCAATCTGCGGGCCGGCTTCACACTGGCTCTGGCTTTCGCCGTCTGGCTGCGGCCGCCGCTCGGGGCGCTGGCGGGCTGCGCGGTGTTCTTCCTGCTGTCCGGCGCGGCGCTGCTCCGCGCGCTCGCGGCACCGGCCCGTTACTGGATTGCTTCGGCGCTTCTCGCGCCTGTCGCCTCCGGAGCGGTTTTTTTCCTCTTTCCCCGGCGCGACCGGCTCGGCGTGATCGGCATCGGGCTCTGGATCATCGTGCTCGGACTCGCGCACCTGCCGGAACTCCGGCGCGGCGCCGGGAGAACGGCGGAAACCGTGACCGCCTTCTTCGAGACGCTGCTGCCGTTTCTGCTCGGCTGCACCTTCATCTGGTGCGTATACGGTTCGTTCGATTTATCAGCGCCGTTTTATGCGCTGACGCTCGGTATTCTCGCGCTGCAGCGTTTTCGATGAGCGTCACCGGTTGCATTCCGGAAAAAACGAGATATGGTATCGATATCATGATCTCGAACAGAAGGAGGCCGGAATCGATGGCATGTTTTGAATACGGTGACGAAGCGCTTGCACATCTGTCGAAACGCGACAGGAAATTCGCGGCGCTGATCGAACGGATGGGGCGGCTCGAGCGGGAGCTCACGCCGGATCTGTTCGCCGCCCTGGCCGGCGGCATCATCGCGCAGCAGATCTCCGGCAAGGCGGCGGTCACGGTCGAAAACCGGCTGCTCGACAAGGTGAAGCGCATCACGCCGGAATCGGTCGCGGCGCTGTCCCCGGAGGAGATTCAATCCTGCGGCATGTCGATGAAGAAAGCGCGCAACATCCGGAGCGCAGCCGAAGCCGTGCTGGCAGGAACGCTGCCCATCGGCCGTTTCCCGGAGATGAGCGACGCCGAGGTAGTCGAACAGCTTTCGGCGCTGCCGGGCATCGGCGTCTGGACGGCGGAGATGCTGCTGATCTTTTCACTCGGACGGCAGGATGTGCTGAGCTATGGGGATTTCGGCATCCGGCAGGGAATCATGCGGCTTTACGGACACAAAGTCCTGCCCCGCGAACGTTTCCTGCGCTACCGGAAGCGGTATTCGCCCTACGGCAGCATTGCGGCGTTCTATCTGTGGGAGCTCGCCGGGGAATGATCGTCAGCGCCAGCCGCCGGACCGACATTCCGGCCTTCTACATGGAGTGGATGCTCGCCCGGCTGCGGGCCGGCTTCGCGCTGGTCCGCAACCCGATGAATCCGGCGCAGGTCCGCCGGGTCGGGCTGACGCCGGAAGAGGCCGACTGCATCGTGTTCTGGAGCAAGAATCCGGCGCCGCTTCTCGCCCGGATCGGAGAACTTGAGTCGTTCGGCATTCCGTTCGGCATCAACTTCACCCTGAATGCGTACCGTGCCGACTTCGAACCGAGGCTGCCGCCGGTGGAAACGCGGCTCGACACGTTCCGCGCCCTCGCCGGCCGGATCGGAAGGCGGAAAATGACCTGGCGTTACGATCCGATCCTCTTTACCCCGGAGTACGACGAAACGTTCCATATCGACCGTTTCGGCCGGCTCGCGCAGGCCCTGGCCGGTCATACGGAGCGCTGCATCGTCAGCTTTCTCGATTTCTACGCCAGGACCGTCCGGAACACCGCCGGGAAATCGGTTTGCGACCCGCCGCCGAAGGACAGGAACCGCCTCGCAGCCGAGCTTGCCCGGATCGGGCGCGAATACGGCATCGAAGTCGAAGCGTGCGCGGAGTCCGGCCTCTGTCTGCCGGCGGCCGCCTGCATCGGCAGCTCCTGGGTCCGGGCGATCTGCGGGCGCGGAATCGATGAGCGGAAAGACCCGGGGCAGCGCCCGCTCTGCAATTGCGTCAGAAGCGCGGATATCGGCAGCGTCAACTGCTGTCCGCACGGCTGCCTCTACTGCTACGCCAACCGCACTCCCGGCTCGGCGCGGAAAAACGCCGCCGCCTATGATCCGGCTTCGCCCTTCCTCTGCAGTTCGCCGGCGTGATAGCTGCTCCGCACGAGCGGCGAACTGGCGACGGCGGAGAAGCCGAGCTCCTCTGCGATCTTCCCGAAACGAGCAAATTCGTCCGGCGTCACGAACCGGTCGAGCGGCCAATGATCGGCCGACGGCGGCAGGTACTGGCCGATGGTCACGATCGACACGCCGGCCAGGCGGAGATCCTTCAGGGTTTCGACAACCTCATCGTCCGTCTCGCCGAGTCCGAGCATGATGCCGGACTTGACCGGAATTCCGTTCCCGGCCTTCGCGGCGAGCCGCAGTACCTCGAGCGATTTCCGGTAGGTCGCTCGGGTCCGGATTTCATTCGACAGCCGTTCGACCGTTTCAATGTTGTGATTGAACACCGTCGGTCCGGCCGCGAGAACGGCCGCAATCGCTTCGCCGCTTCCGTTGAAGTCGGGGGTCAGCACCTCGACTCCGGCTTCCGGCAGCCGCCGGTGCAGCGCATGGATGACGGCGGCGAAAAAGGAGGCGCCGCCGTCCGGCAGGTCGTCCCGGGTCACGCTGGTGACCACGACGTAATTGAGCTTGAGCCGGGCGGCGGCCTCGGCCAGGCGCTCCGGCTCGTCCTCCTCGGGCGGAGCCGGATGCGGATTGTGGTCGATCGCGCAGAATCTGCAGTTGCGCGTGCAGCTTCCGCCGAGGATCAGGAACGTCGCGGTTCCGGAACAGAAGCACTCACCGATATTCGGGCAGAGCGCGCCGGAACAGACCGTGTTGAGCCGCAGGTCGCGCAGGATTCCGGCCACCCCTTCCCCGCCTCCGGCGCGAACCCGGACCTTCAGCCAGTCCGGCAGTTTCGGCCGCAGCGGCCTGCCCTCGCCCCTCATGTCAGTTCCCGCAGTCGGAGATGACGACGGCGGCGTTGGTGCCGCCGAAGGCGAAACTGTTCGAAATGCCGTGCCGGATATCGACGCCGTCGCGGCATTCGCGGACCAGGTCGGCCCAGCCGAATTCCGGGTCCGGATTGTCGAGATTGATCGACGGCGACAGGAATTTGCGCTCAAGCATCAGCGACGTGAAAATGATCTCCGCCGCGCCGGTCGCTCCGACCATGTGGCCGGTCTGCGATTTCGTGCTGTTGATCGCAGCACCGGTGCCGAGCACTTCGCGGATTGCGGCCAGTTCGACCGGGTCGCCGACCGGAGTGCCCGTGCCGTGCGTATTGACGTACCCGACCGCATCGGGACGGAGCCCCGCATCGGCGATCGCGGCGCGCATGACGTCGGCCGACGCCGTCGCGTCCGGCACAACCATATCCTTCGCATTGCTGTTCGACGCGATGCCGGAGACCTCCGAAATCGCCCGGCCGCCGCGCGCCTTCAGGTGTTTTTCGGATTCGAGGACCACGTAGGCCGCTCCTTCGGCAAGCACGAAGCCGTCGCGGTCGCGGTCGAACGGACGGCTCGCCTTTTCCGGCGTATCGTTGAATTTGCGCGACAGCGCGCGGCAGGCGCAGAAACCGAGCGCCTGGACCCAGTCGAGCTTTTCGGCGCCGCCGGCGATGACGACGTCATACTGTCCGGAACGGATCAGCCGTGTTCCGACCATGACGGAGATCGCGCTCGACGCGCAGGCGGCCGAAATATCGTACGATTCGCCGGTCAGCCCGAGAATCAGCGAAAGACTCGCCACCGCGTTCGACGGCATGATGCGCGGAACGCAGTACGGACTCACGTTGCGGAGCCGGTAATTGGCCTTCATGTAGCTGTCGGTCTCCTTGTAAAGCTCGAGGTAGTTGCCGCCGGCAACGCCGCCGATGACGGCGACGCGCATGTTCCGGAGCTCGTCAAGCCCGATTCCGGCCTCGTTCAGTGCTTCGAGAACCGCGACGACGGACATGACGCCGACGGGGGGGCAGAAACGGAGCGTCTTGCGGTCGATGAGCGAACAGGACGGGACGGGCCCGGCGCTGCCGCCGACGATGCTTTCGAGTTTGTGCTCGACAAAGGAGGGTTCCTGGATGATTCCGCTTTTTCCGGACCGCAGCCCGGCTTCATTTTCCGCGACCGTTCCGCCGATGGGACTGATCAGCCCCCGGCCGGAGATAAATGCTCTTTCCATGCATCCTCTTTCCGTTGATGGATTTCAAATCATTCAACCACATTTTCGTGATGTAATATAACTGCGATTTTCCCTTTTTTCTACTCCCCGCATCGAAATATTGTGGAATCTTAATGGATTTCGTGTTATATTGAATAAAAAATATCACGGCGTTTTTTCGGATTCTGCGACATGGCTCTTTTGACGGTGAAAAATCTCTGTATCGCATTCGGCTCCCGGGCTCCCCACGTGGTCGACAACGTGAGCTTCGAGGTCGAGCGCGGCGAAATTCTCGCTCTCGTCGGGGAATCAGGATGCGGGAAAAGCATCAGCTGCCTGGCGCTGACGTCGCTTCTGCCGACGCCTCCGGCCCGGGTCTCCGCCGATGCAATCCTGTTCCGGGAGGGGGCGGAGGAGATCGATCTAGCCCGCGTTTCCGCGCGGCGGCTCCGAAAGGTCCGCGGCGGCGGCATCGCATATATTTTCCAGGAACCGTCCGTCTCGCTCAATCCGGTGTTCCGCATCGGCAGCCAGATCGCCGAGGTGCTTGAACTCCACCGGCCGGAGGTGACCGACCGCCGCGCGGAGGTCGTCGAGCTGCTGAAGCTGGTCGGCATCCCCGCGCCCGAAACCCGGGTCGACGCCTATCCGCACGAGCTCTCCGGCGGCATGCAGCAGCGGGTCATGATCGCAATGGCGCTGGCCGGGAACCCGAAGCTGCTGATTGCCGACGAACCGACGACCGCGCTCGACGTGACCATTCAGGCGCAGATTCTCGAGCTGATCGACGACCTGCGCCGGAAGCGCGACATGGCTGTGATCCTCGTCACGCACAACCTCGGCATCGTGGCCGAGAAGGCCGACCGGGTCGCCGTGATGTATGCCGGCAACATCGTCGAATACGCGGCAACCGGGCAGCTTCTGAAGCACCCGTCGCATCCGTACACCCGCGCGCTGCTGAAGGCGGTGCCGCATCTCGGCGGAGACGGGAAACGCCTCTCCACCATTCCCGGCCATGTGCCGTCGGCCGACGATTTCGCGCCCGGCTGCCGGTTCAGCGACCGCTGCGAACGGTTCGAAACGCTCTCGGAGGCCGAACGCGAACAGTGCCGGAACTGCATCCCCGGGCGCACGGAGCCGGAGAACGGCCACTTTGTCCGCTGTTTCCACCCGTTTCCGGCGGAAAGGGACGCGCTCGGATGAAGCGGGATTCCTCGAAGCTGTTCATCATGGCTGGCTCGCTGCTCGGCGTCGTGCTGCTGACCGCCGCGGTCATTTACAGTTACGGCGGCCAGAATGCGGCAAGCCGCCGGAGCGCTCGGCTTCCGGCCCCCTCCCCGCAGATCATCCGCCAGCTGCTGAGCCAGTCGACCCGGCTCTTCGAAGAGAAACGCTATCCGGAGGCGGAGCGTTCACTCAAACGGATTCTGAATCTCGACCGGGACAATATCACGGCACAGCGGATGCTCGGAAACGTCTATTACATGGCGGGGCGCTACTACGACGCAAGCAACGTATTCCGCGCCATCCTCGCACGTTATCCGAAAGACCCGGTTGCCCGGAACAACCTCGGGCAGTCGATGGTCCGCATGCAGTGGTACGAGGCGGGCATCCGCGAGCTTCTGGCCGCGTGCGCCATCGACGCGAACCTGCCCGGAATCGACCTGAATCTGAGCATGGCCTACAAGGAGCTCGGCGACGACGGCACGGCGGCCTATTATCTTTCCCTGGCCGAAGCCGACGCCAAAAGAAGAAATCACCCCGCAGGGGGAACGGCCGCAGAGCCGGCCCCCGCCCAGGAGCCGGATCATGAGTAAAATCAAAGTAATGTCCGAACAGCTCAGCAACCGCATCGCGGCAGGCGAAGTCATCGAACGCCCGGCGTCGGTGGTCAAGGAGCTGGTTGAAAACGCGATCGACGCCGGTGCCCGGCGGGTCCGCATTGAAATCGAACGCGCCGGCTCCCGGCTCATTGCGGTCTCCGACGACGGTTGCGGCATGGACGGGGACGATGCGATGCTTTCGCTCGAGCCCCACGGCACGAGCAAGCTGCTGAGCGAAGACGACATCGACAATATTGTAACGCTGGGATTCCGAGGGGAAGCACTCCCCTCGATCGCGTCGATCAGCCGCCTGACGCTGACGACCCGCACGGCCGGGCAGCTGGAAGGAACGCAGATCGTCGTGGAGGGCGGAAAACTTATCGACGCCGGTCCGTGCGGCGGCGCGGTCGGCACCACGATCCGGGTGCGCGATCTCTTTTTCAACACGCCCGCGCGGAAAAAGTTCCTGAAGGCCGATGCGACCGAAGCGCACCATATCGAAGAGGCCGTTCTCGCACTGGCCATCCCGCGCCCGGAGGTCGCGTTCGAACTGGTCATGGACGGGCGAAGCGTCTTTCACTCCCCGGCAGCGGAAAACGCCGCGCCGCGCCTGCGCGAATTCTTCGGGCGGGTTTACGCCGATTCCCTCTGGCCGGTCAGCCACCGCGAGAACGGAATGGAGATCACCGGCTATATCGCCTCTCCCGGCTTCACCCGCAACAGCCGCCGGGAGCAGCGGACCTTCGTCAACGGGCGTGCGGTCGAGTCGCTAGCGATTTACCGGGGAATCCGGGACGGCTACGCGACGCTGGCGGAGAGCGGCCGCTTTCCTCCGGCGATTCTGTTCCTGGTCATGTCGCCGCTCGACGTCGACGTCAACGTGCACCCGGCCAAGCGCGAAGTCCGTTTCAAGCACGAATACGCGGTGAGCCGGGCGATTGCGGCGGCGGTCGGGAATGCGCTCAAACGCACCCGCGAGGCCGGGCCTCCGGCCGGGGCGGAGGGACTGCCGCTTTCAGGACAAATCCCGCTCCGGATGGTGCTGGATTCCGCTGCGGTGCAATACGAGCCGCGGCGGAGCGAGCAGCCGGTGATGCCGGAGATCATCCCCCCTGCCCCGGGACAGCCGTCCGCCGAAGAGTATGAGACGACTCCGCCCCCGCAGGCTGCGACGCCCCCGGCGGGGCTGTCTCCGGCGGACTCCGCCGTTTCTTCCGAATCGCGGCCGGAGCCGGCGGAAAACGATCTTTATGTCTCCCCGGCCCCGGATTATCCTCCGGTGCCGAATGAAAACGCCGGTTTTCTGACCGACACAGCGCCGGGAACGGAGCCGGAGGCGGCGGCTGCGCTCGCGGTCCGTTCAAAGTTCGACTATCCGGATATTCCGTTCAACGGCGAATGGCCGACCGGAATCATCGGCGTGCTTGACGACACTTATTTGCTTGCCTCCGGCAAAACCGGGCTGATCCTGATCGACCAGCATGCGGCGCACGAGCGGATCATGTTTGAGCGGCTGCTTGATGCGGCGCGCCACGGTGCCGCATCGCAGGCGCTTCTTCTGCCGCAGACACTTGAGCTGCCGCAGACGATGGCCTCCCTGCTGCTGCGGAACCGGAAAATCTTCGAAGCGGTCGGCTTCGACGTGGAGCCGCTCGGCAGCAACACGGTCATGCTGAATGCGGTTCCTGCCGCGCTGCCGAGCAGCCGGGAGCTGACGGTGATGATTCCGGACATGCTTCAGGAGTTGCTGGACAATCTCGAGCACAAGCTGCCGGTCGAGCTGGAATACGTTGCCCGCGCCGCCTGCCGCGCGGCGGTCAAAGCGCACGATGCGCTGCCCCGCCAGGCGGCGGAAGAGCTTCTGCGCCAGCTCGGAGAGTGCCGTCAGGGCACGCTCTGTCCGCACGGACGTCCGACGATGATCACGATAACCCTGCGGGAGATCGAAAAGCGCTTCGCCCGGCGCTGACAGGAATTTTTCTTGAAATTCCCCTCAAAGCGGCTTGCTTTTCCGCTCAGGCGGGCTATATTAAATAATATCATGCGATGCACCCATAGCTCAATTGGATAGAGCGTCTGGCTACGGACCAGAAGGTTAGGGGTTCAAGTCCCTTTGGGTGTACCATTTTACCCTCAGATTCCTCAAAAAAGTGCCACTCGGTGCCGTTTCAGCCTTTCAATCCTCGAAATCAGTGGTATTTTAGCTCACAAGGATAGTTACGAGGAAACAGGGCAATGGCGAGGAAAGTCATGAAGCAGGAAGTCGGCACCATCTACCAGAAACCAAGCGGAACTTACTATTATCGCTATCAGATCAATGGTGAACGAAAAGCGATCAGCCTGAAAACCAAAAATCAGGAAGAAGCGAAGCGGAAAGTCAAAGAGTTGCTTCCGGTTCTGAAAGCAACCAGCATAGAGGTCGTTTCGGCACACGTCGCTCACGCGCGCAATCTGATCAAACCGGCAAACGTGTTGCCGCTTGCCGAGGTGTGGAACACTTATTCCAAGCATCCGAACCGCGCCACCCCTGCGACCGTAAACGAACGGCTCAATTATGAAGCCGACTTGCGGGACTTCCTGGCATCTCTGCCGGAAAGCTGCCAATATCTTCATGAAGTGACGCCGGAGCTGGCTGATGCCTATGCGCAAAAGCTTCGGGAACGTCAACTGGCCGTCGATACGCACAATCGCAAGATCAAACGGCTGCGGAAAATCTTTTCTACGCTTATCGAGTATTGTCCCGACGGTTCTCCTTTTCAATCTCCCGTCCTGTGGCGTAAAGACCGCGAAGAGCAGGAACACAATACACGCCGTCTTGCCTTTACTCGCGAACAGGAACAGGCATTGCTGGACGTACTGGCCGATTCTACGCACAAGGTGAAGAACAAACCGGAAATCCGGGTCATCTATCATTTGGGGATGTTTACCGGCCAGCGGCTGAAAGACTGTGTTCTGCTGCAATGGCATAAGGTTGATCTTGAACGGCGGCGCATCTGGGTCAAGCAATTCAAGACCGGAAAAGAAGTCACGATTCCAATCGCCGATCAGCTATTGACGGTACTTGAGGAAGCGTTGGCATGGAAGCGTGATGAATATATCTGCCCGAACTGTGCGGCTCGCTATAAGCAGAAAGATGCCAGCGGCAAAGATGTCGGATGCAATAAAGTCGGCTTGGACATTCTCCGGGTGATCCGCTGGATCGGGTTGGAACCATCCGTGGAGGTGCCGGGGCGCAAGAAGAAGGCTACGGTCTACGGCTTTCATTCCCTGCGCCACAGCTTCGCCAGTCATTGTGCTGAGGCGGGTGTCCCGAAAGCTGTATTACTTTCAATCCTCGGCACCGATTCCGATATTGCAGATAAATACTACGTTCATATCGGCGAGGAGGCTCAAATGGAAGCGATTGCGGCGGTGGCTTCCATCACGACCAAATCCGACCGCCAGCGGATCGAAGAAGCATTGAAGTTGCTCGATACTCCCGATATCCCTGCCGAGGAAATTTTGAACCGTGTCCGGCACGTTCTGAAAGTGTAAATACTTATTTATAATAGCTTGTATCTTGAGACTAAGCCTCCAGAAAATGAAACTGGAGGCTTTCTTTTTGAGACGTTTCACCCTTAAAATGACTCTGCAAGTGGAGAATTTGAAACGATAATTTTGAGATTCTGAGCGTAAAGTCCCAGTTTCAAATTTGAAAGTTTCATTTGACCATATGCCGATTCGTTGAATAAGCCAATCAGGGTTTGGATTGTTAAGTTTCATATCATTTTACTTGAAAGTCACGTCCTGATATAAGTTGTCATCCATCTGTTGCTCTCAATGTGGAATTTGAAATTTGAGATCACACCTGTCCTAACAATTTTCAAAATGGCGTAATTTTCTGATTACGCCCCCTCATTTTCATCTATTTCACACCAATTCTCAAAAGTAGCCCCCCTTTGTTGTAAATCAGCTGTCCTAAAAAGCGA